>WQZJ01000034.1 GCA_009780795.1 Methanomassiliicoccaceae archaeon | reverse complement strand
TATGCTCGCCGCATACGACATAACTGCGAACTTCAACGGCGACGACTACTTCGAGCTGAAGGTAACGGTCAGCGATCCGTCCACCGCAGCTGACGGTATCGTTCAGGTTTACGTGAACGATGATCTTGTAACAACGGTAGCCGCAGGCGAGACGTTCGAGATGAACGTCACCGACGGCTGGTCCGTGAAGCTTGTTGCGATCGAGGATGAATCGGTGTTCTCCAACTGGGTTTCGAATGCAACGTTGCCCTCGGACATGACCGATGCCACGGCACAGTCACAGATATTTGCAATGGAGGGAGATCATGATCTTACGGCAGTGTTCGCACAGGCCTCGGACATGTACACACTCGACCTCTCGGCAAGCGGGCCCGGGACGATAAGCGTCACCATAGGCGGGATAACCAATACAGGAGTGACATCCTTCTCGGCCAGACTCGCATACGGAACGGCGGTGGAACTCGAGGCGGTACCTGATTTGAACGGTGTGTTCTATTCATGGTACGGCGCACTTGCAGGGAACGAAGTTGAACGAACTCTGACCGTTAGCGAAAACACATTCGTGGGAGCGATATTCTACCACGAGGATGATCCGGTGTACACGTTGACGGCATATGCAGTAGGAAACACATCCGGAACCGTATGGTGGTCCGTCGACGGCATCGCCTGGGAAGTACTGGTATCACTCGTGACGCCTCCGGGAACATACGATGTGGCATCCGTGGTCCTTACGATACCGCAGAGCCAAACGTCGATAGAACTGTGGGCAGACACGGACGAACTGTTCTACAGCTGGTACGGCGCCCTCGCAGGCGACGATCCGCTGATGACGCTGACCTTCTCCGCGGGGACAGACACATACATGGTGGGTGCGATATTCCATATCCACGACGATCCGTTCGTGTACTACTCCGTGATAGGCGACGGAAAGATACAGTGGTCCATCGACGGTATATCTTGGGCAGACCTCGATCTGACCAAGTCACCGCTGTGGGTGCCTCCGTTCGAGACGTCCGTCTGGCTGAGAGCTGTTGCCAACACGGGAAGTTCATTCTTCTCATGGATGGGAGACCTCGCCGGCGGTATTGCGGAAGTGGAGCTGATGATGGACGGTACGGACAAGACGGTCGTTGCAGTGTTCTACTACGACACCGAAACGATGTACACGCTGACGTCCGATACGATCGGCGACGGAAAGATACAGTGGTCATTGGACGGAAAGACGTGGGCTGACCTGCCCGCTACGCTCGGAATACCCGAAAGTATCGGTTCGATACAGCTCATGGCGGTACCGAACGTCGGATACGGGTTCGCGTACTGGTTCGGCGACCTGTTCGGTAACGATCCGCTGCAGACAATAGTGATGAACAGTGACAAGGATATCACGGCGGCGTTCTACAATGAGCTGCTCAGGGACCAGCACACGCTGAGCCTCGGTGACATAATAGGCGACGGGACGATATGGTGGTCTGTACGGGGAAGCGGTTACTCACTGCTTACCGTTAACGGCGTCGTATTCCTTCCGGGAGACGTGGTAAGCCTCAGAACGGAAGCAGGTGCAGGATACTACTTCCTGCAGTGGACAGGGGACCACTACGGCAACGAGCATCCGACATCTCTGACGATGGTCTCACCCATGACGGTCGGAGCGAAATTCGTCACGACGGAAGGGTCATCTCCGTTCTTGTTTGTGCTTCCGGTACTGATACTGTTCATACTGCTGGGAATGGGATACTGGTGGTGGTTCGCGGCGATGTCGAGAAGCGCGTTCAGCGTAACGATGATACACGCACACAACGCGACGATCTACGGAAGGAACAAGGCGTTCAGGGAAACGGCGTATAAGTTCAGGTCATCCGGGACGGGGAAGATGAAATACCGCGTAGGGGACGAAGGAGGATGGAAGTTCATCGAATCGAACTGGAGAGGGGAGTACACCATACCGAAGGAGGACGTCACGGGCAACCTGACCATAGAACAGGAATAAAGTAAAACCCGAACGGCACACGGGCGCAAACGCGCCCGTGTGTCAATCTATTTATTATTCGTATACAGCCGGCGTGCTTGATCTATGCGTGTTCAGAATGCTCTGCCTTGAACGTTTGGACAACGGCCACACACTGGCATTGGAGGGCGCCGCGATCGAGGGGAAGGTTCGTAAAGGATCATCGCCCGGCGAGACGCACAGGTTCCAATCGACGCTCAAGGATTCGTACTGATCATAACGCTCTGGTAAGATCATACGGCCTCGTCGTTCGAATAATGTCAATCGGACCTAGATGTTTCATTCATCATCTTTCTTTTCGGAGGTTGCGAGTAACTGTTCGATGAACTTATCGTAGTCACTCACAAACGACCTGTCCTGTACAATGCGGTATTTCTCATACTCAGCTTCAGCATGTTCTTTTGCGATCTCTGCGGTTATTGTTCCCGTGCCTTCCAGTACTTCTCTGTCTGTTGCTCTCAAGAAAATGTCCAACCTGTCTGACCAGTCATACGTAGTCATTGGTATTCGTCTGAGTGCCATGTCCTCCGCCACATCAAGATAGGCTGAAACGATTCTGTTAAGGCTTGCGACCTCCTCTCGCATCAAATAGTTCTTAGCGACAGAAACATCTGATTTTATTATTTTTCCATCCGGTGGGCTGATGGGAAACCCTCACACCTTCACCCCTAGTGAGAACATCCTCCTTATGTTATGTGCGATACACCTGCATAGAACTTCGACGGATCTGGCCCAAGGCGTCCGTCCGTAAACAATATCCGACATCTTCCGTTTGAACATCGAATTCACGGTCTCAACGATCGATCGTCTCCTGTACGTCACGGGATCAAAGAAGAATTTCATCAGTCCTCTGTAAAAGCCCGATGTCCTCGTTCTTGAACTGTTCGTCTTGGCAGGCTCACTTTTACGTCTCATGGGTATGAACGTCTCGCATTGCAGATTCTCTCTCACATACCTGTGCGCCTGTTCCGAATCATATCCTTTGTCCGCTAATACGCACCGGACGTTGTATTCAGCTTCTCGCATATCGTCTACAACGAACGGAAGACGCTTGACATCCGCTGTGTTGGAAGCGCACGAGTCAGCGGCCAGTATCGCACATGTTCCCGTGTCCACGGCGAGGGTCATCTTCTCATAACCTCTGACAGGAGCGCCGGAATATGCCACTTTGCCGTCCTTGAACTCGCGTATGCGTCTCTCATAATGCCTGGAAGCATTGGAACAATACAGTCCGGTCGCATCGATCGCGACCGTAAGTTCGTCGTTGCACACCGCTTTTGCGGTGTGCCACAACACCCTATCCAAAACATTCGGATCCAAACGTTTGACGAACTTCCTCAATGTCGAAGGATCGGGTATGTTCCTTATCCTCAACGCCTTCATGACCCCTTTCATCGACCCCATCGCATCCATAAGTTCCTCATACGATACGTCAAGATGCTGACGGAGCACCAGCATCCCTATCTTCGCATGATCGTCATACACATGATTGCTGAAATGTGACGAATATCTCGGTACCCCTGCGGCGATCAAGGCCATTGACACCACAATTATTATCTTGGCCAACTTATCCGCTCTCTGAGCGGATCTCCTACGATACACACTAATCCCATCCTGGGTCCGGCCATTCTTGTGAGGGAGCAACCGGCCCCGATGGAGTGAATTGCATCCGTGGGAGGAATAACTTACGCTCGGTCTCCATTTATTCGAGAGGGTTTCCCATCAGCCATCCGGTGATGCCTCCCACGTCGTGAGTCCCATATGGTTTTTGGTTGCGTCCGCCCTGTAGTATATGACCTCGGCTGCAGTGTTGCCGTGTATCGCATAATGCATTTTATTCTGTACTTTTTTAAAAAATAATCTCGTACTCTTCGCATCTTTGTCGTAGTCGAGTGCGGTTGCATATATGTCTGTTATTTTTTGGTAGAATCTCCTCTCACTGAGGCGTATCTCTCTTATGCGTTCCAGGAGTTGTTCAAAGTATTTTTCAGTTAAGACCGAGCCGTCGTTCTTTAGTCTCTCGTCATCCATGACCCATCCTTTTATAGTGTATTCTTTGACAATTTGGTTCGCCCATTTACGAAACTGCACGGCACGTTCATTATTGACCTTAAAACCCACAGCGATTACCATCTGCAGATTATAATGATCAGTTTCTCTGCTTATTTCGCGACCTCCCTCGGTTTGAACTATTCGATATTTTCGAATAGTTGCTCCTTTGTCGAGTTCACTATCGTCAAAGACCTTTTTTATATGATAATTGACCGTGTTCACACCCACATCGTAAAGCATCGCCATCATCTTTTGCGTGAGCCAGACATTCTCGTCCGCATAGCGTATTTCAAAACATTGCGAATTATCATTCATGCTTGCAATGTACGTCAGGTATTTCGCCGCCGAACCGCGGATGGATACTCCTTCGGTTGTCTTTCTCTTTCTCATTTTACCATGTGATCCTATCAATTTAATATTCAATCAAACAGCAATGGATATGGATCCGTCTGGATACAGCCCCATCGCTGTATGTCATACTATAAGTCTAGTTATATAAGCAAAACGGAGAGGTCGTTGAAAGTACTTGGTCATCGATCCCAGGTAGTGCAATCATAATTAATTGAAATTAAATGTATGCACATACCTCTCTTAGAAGGCGGTCGGATGGGTTTGAGAGATCCTAAGAATTCATTAAGGCGTCACGTGCACGAATAGGAAATGTGATAAATACGGTGAAACGGGCGACGATAACATCATCGTCAATGGCACACATAAAACGAGATACGGAACTCCGGCAATGGCCGCCGGAGTGACCGACGAACCATGGAGCATCAGAAGGTTGATGTTTTTCCTATAAATTTATCAACTAATTACGATCGCCCACCTGTTAGCACCCTTCGACCAGTTTCGGGCACCCCCTGACAACCTTTTATAACAAGTTATGCGCTGGATGTGGTAATGGCGACATTCGTTAAACACCCGCGCATCGTCCCGGACACGGTGGAGGAACGCGAGTATCAGATGCGCATGGCGGAAGGATGTATCAGAGATTCGACGCTCCTCATACTCCCGACCGGTCTGGGCAAGACGATAGTTGCGCTGTACGTGATCGCCGATACCTTGGAGAAAGGGAAGAAGGCATTGATACTTGCGCCCACCAAACCGCTGGTGGACCAGCACCATTCCACGTTCTCGTCCCTATTGACCGATACGGAGGTGGGTGCCGTCAACGGTAACATGCCTCCCAAGAAGAGGAAGGAGATGCTCGAACGGAGTGACGTGGTCGTTGCGACGCCGCAGGCGGTCGCGAACGACCTTGAGAACGGATTGTACGATCTGAGCGGTTTCGGATTGGTGGTTTACGATGAGGCGCACAGAGGCACCGGGGATTACGCATACGTCTCCGTGGCGGAACGCTACAAGGACATCGGAGGATTGTCTATGGGGATGACCGCGTCCCCCGGGAGCGAGAGGGAGAGGATGGACGGGATATGCGTCAATCTGTCGCTGAGGAAGATAGACATGCGATCGGAGGACGATCCCGATGTGTCACCGTATACGTACAACGTAACGATAAACAAGATAGAGCTGGACATGCCAGAGGACCTGATGTCCGTCGTCTCGCTTCTCAACAAGATGCTGGACGACCGCATAAACGAGCTGATCGATCTGAGGGCGATGGCACCGTCCGAGAACGTAACGACGAAGAAGCTCCTGCTGACCGGACGGACGCTGCAGATGAGGCACAAGACCGGCGAGAGGTCCGCGACGCTGTTCAGGTCGATGTCCGTGCAGTCGATGGCCATGAAGGTGAGCCATGCGATAGGTCTGGCGGAGACACAGGGCACGACGGCCCTGCGCGCGTACCTCGACAAACTCACCGAAGAATCGCTGATGGAGAAGGGAGGTAAGGGCGCCAAGGAGATAGTCTCGGGGAAGGAGTACAAGGAGGTCCGCAGGATACTTGATTCGACCAGAACTGAGCATCCGAAGATATCGAGGGTGATGAGCCTCGTCAGCAAGGAGGTCAACTACCGGCCGGGGTCCAAGGTGATAGTGTTCAGCCACTATCGGAACACATGCGATCTCCTCACTGAGAAATTGGCGACGATCGAAGGCGTCTCCGTGGGAAAGCTGATAGGCCAATCATCCGGCGGTCTGAGGCAGAAGGAGCAGACGGAACTTCTCAGAAAGTTCCGGGACGGCGTATACAACGTGATAGTGGCGACATCCGTGGGAGAGGAAGGACTGGACGTTACGAGCACCGATCTGGTGATATTCTATGAGAACGTCCCGTCGGAGATAAGGACGATACAGAGAAGGGGTCGCACCGGAAGGAAGAACGACGGTGTGATATACGTGCTAACCGCCAAAGGGACCAGGGACGAGGCGTTCGAGGCGGTCAGCAGGAAGAAGGAGGAGACGATGACCAAGCGTCTCAGGAAGATGAGGGAGAGCGTACGTTCTGACCCGGTACCCAAAAGGACGCAGAGGGGTATCGAGGAATTCGACAGATAAGATTGTTTAATGGGAACTGTATTACGGGGTATGCTCTATTCCGACATCGCCTCCGTCTTCGACAGGATAGAGGGCACAGGCAGCCGTCTGGAGATGACGTCGATACTATCGGAACTGTTCGGGACACTGGACCCCGCATCGCTTAGAAATGTTGTATATCTGTCACAGGGAAAGCTCCATCCGGACTTCTTCCCTCAGAAGCTGGGTATGTCCGATAAGCTGGTACTGAAGGCTATATCGATGACATCGGGTTTCAGCGAGAGCACCGTCGAGGAGATGTGGGTGAAGGAGGGCGACCCCGGAACGGTCGCCGAGATGCTGATGGGGATGAAGAAACAGACCGCACTGTTCTCGGAGCCGTTGACGCTCGACCGCGTGATGAAAGGTCTCCTGTCAATAGAATCATCCGACGGGAAGGATTCGCAGGAGCGTAAGATGAAATTGCTTGCGAACATGCTGCACGACTCCGGACCAACGGAGGCGAGATACCTGTGCAGGATAGTCACCGGTCGTATGAGGGTCGGTGCGGGATCCATGACGATATTGGACGCGCTCGCGTCGTCGTACGCCGACAAGAGTGACCGCCCGGAGATAGAGAGGGCGTTCAACGTCACGTGCGACATGGGTGCGGTCGCCGAGACACTCGCGGCCGGAGGAATGGACGCGGTACGCAACGTCAGCGTGAAAGTAGGCAGTCCGATTAAGGTGATGCTGGCCGAACGCCTCCCGTCGTTAGGGGAAGTAATGACAAAGATGGACGGAAGATGCGGGATGGAGTTCAAGTATGATGGGATAAGGGTGCAGGCACACATCTCAGAGGCCGGCGTACGGCTCTACTCAAGAAGGTTGGAGGATCTCACGAGCAACTTCCCGGACGTGGCATCATCTCTGAGGGCAGCGCTCAAAGGGAAGGAAGCGATAGTCGAGGGCGAATGCGTCTCCGTTGACCTGAGGGACGGGAGGATGCTCCCCTTCCAAGAGGTCACGCACAGACGGAGGAAGCACGGAATGGAGAATGCTGTGAAAGACTATCCTGTAAAGATATTCCTGTTCGACATCCTGCACACGGACGGCAGGGATACAACGCTGTTACCGTACCCGGAGAGAAGGGAGATACTGTCCTCGGCGTTCAGGGACTCTGAGAACATAGTGATGTCCAACATGAACGTGATATCGTCGCCGGAGGAGGCGGATATTTTCTTCGCCGACGCTCTGGCGGCCGGGTGCGAGGGCATAATGGCAAAATCGCTGTCACCGGAGTCTGTGTACAGAGCCGGGTCCAGAGGGTTCCTGTGGATAAAGTACAAGAAGGATTACCGTTCGGACCTGATAGACACGTACGACCTCGCAGTCATAGGCGCGTTCTACGGCATGGGGAAGCGCAAAGGAAGATACGGGGCGCTGCTGATGGCAGCATACGATCAGGAGATGCAGTCGTACACGACCATATGTAAACTCGGGACGGGGTTCGACGACGCCTTCCTGGACTCGATGCCGGAGCTCTTGGACAGACACAAGAAAGCGGAGCGTCCGGCGAACGTGGATTCGAAAATGGTACCGGACGTGTGGTTCGATCCGTATGTCATACTGGAGGTGACAGGCGCGGAACTCAGTCTCAGCCCGATACACACCACGGCATCGGGCGTCTTCAAGGAGGATACCGGACTCGGCATAAGGTTCCCGAGATTCACCGGTAAGGTAAGGGATGACAAGGGACCGGAGGAGGCAACCTCCGCGTCCGAGGTAATGGACATATACGGGATGCAGACCAAGTGACCCATGATAACCGCGTTACATAATGTATAAGCATGTTTCTTCTCAATCAGAGCTTTATATATCTTCAGAGCGATTTACCTATGGTGTCATCATGGCAGCAAAAAACACACTTGCGGTAGGCATCGTCGGCCTGCTGGTAATTTCTGCGGTCGTTCTGGCGATCGCGGCATCGGGCAACGATTCGGAAAATGTTTATGAGATCCCGTTCAACGACGGTCTCATTGAGATAACAGTGGAAGACGGAGGTCAGGGAACTGTGATATCCGTAACGGTAGTGGACGAGGACATGCTTGATTCGGATGTACAATTCCTCTGGAAGCTCAGAGTGATGGATGAGAACGGCGAGTTCGGCGACCCCTACCTACGCGTATGGGGCGAAGAGATAGACTTCGTCGTAGAGGAAGGGAATGTATACAGACTGACGCTCACGAATGTCACTGATGGCGGTTCCACGGTGTACATCATAGACGCCACGAACATGACCGTGTCCTACGGAGACGCTCTCCCCATTGAGCCCGGATGATACTTCGAGTCCGGGTGACAAACCCATCTGATAAACCTTTTTTCACCTTTTCATTCCTTTTTCATTCACACACAGCGTTCGAACAGCATATCCGGACCCTTGGATAACATGTTCCATGTTCACCTAACAGGGCGTCCGCTGACGAAAGATTTAAGACGGTCATGGTGTTCGAGGGGAACATGGAGCTCAATCTGGTCGAAAGAACGAAGGATTCCGTGACCATACGGATCAAAGACGCCGACATGACCCTTATCCAACCGCTTCTCAACAAACTATCGGGCGATGACGACGTGTCCATCGTGAGGTTCGTGGATAAACATCCCGAGCTTGAGGACCCCGTGCTCATGGTCTCGACGAAGAAGGGTGCCCCTCAGGACGCCATCAAAAGGGCCGCGGCCGCCATATCCGAATATTATTCCAATCTCAGCGTAAAGAAATGATCATGTACCGCAGATGCGAGACCGCGGAATATGACATCGGCATGCGTTATTATCTCAGTGCCGCCGACGGCACGGGCGGCCGTATAAAGACGGAGCCCGAGGATTTTGTCGTCACGGAGATACCTAAATATCCCGATGAGAGGCCTGACGGAAGGTACGTGATCGCTTCGGTGACGACGAGGAACTGGGAGACGAACCGCCTTGTGAGGATGCTCTCACGTTCCATGGGCATATCCAGAGAGAAGATAGGTTTTGCCGGTACCAAGGACAAACGCGCCGTCACGACACAGTCGATGTCGTTCGAGGTATCGGACGATGTGTTGGATAAAGTGTCGCTGAAGGACGTGAGCATCGAAAAGGTACACAGATCGAACCGCGGCATGCAGATAGGCGAGCTCATAGGCAACCGTTTCGGGATCACGGTGAGAGGATGCACAATGTCCCCCTGTGATATCAAGGATGCTATGAACTCCGTGACGAATGACGTCAGGACACTGGGAGGCTTTCCTAATTATTTTGGCGTCCAACGATTCGGGACGTCCCGGCCGGTGACGCACATCGTCGGTGAGAAAATAGTCCGCGGCGACCTCAGAGGTGCGGTGGACGTATATCTGTCGCAGCCGTCGGAACATGAGCTTCCCGACGCCGCCGCGGCGAGAGAACTTCTTGCGGACCGTGCAGACATCGCCGGGGCACTGAGGATAATGCCGAAGACGATGTCCTACGAGAGGATCATGGCGGAACATCTGCTGAAACGTCCCGATGACGATATGGGGGCGATATCACAGCTTCCGACCAACCTTCAGATGATGTTCACCCACGCCTATCAGTCGTATCTGTTCAATCTGATGCTCAGTATGAGGATGGAGGCGGGCATCCCGCTGAACAGGCCGGCGGAAGGGGACGTGGTCATACCTCTGGACGCGGACCGTGTTCCGATGCATGAGAGACAGGTCATCGTCACACAGAAGAACATAGACCTCGCGGAAAGGCAGTTGCGTTCAGGGAAGGCGTTCATAACGATATCATTGTACGGCACGGAGAGCCTGCTCGCCGACGGGGTCATGGGCGAGATAGAGAGGAAGGTCATCGAGGCCGAGAAGATAGAGAGCACGGATTTCATGGTTCCGGGCCTCCCTCATTGTACGTCGAGAGGTTCCAGGCGTGAGATAGTATGTCCGGTCAACGACGTATCATATGAGATCGGCGAAACCGGTTACAATGTGAGATTCGCTCTGTCCAAAGGGAACTATGCGACGTGCCTCTTGAGAGAGTACATGAAATCGGACATGATCTCGTATTAGATGCGCATATTCATGCCCTTCTTGCTCATCTTTGCAAGCCTGCCTATGGTGCGTGCGGTATGTACCCCGACGTTGAACAGTCTCATGATGTTGTAAGTGCTTATGTCCCCGGACATCTCCGATGCTTCCGACACCGCATCCCTTATCGTCTGCGAGAACGCCGCCGGTTCCGATTCGTCCGTCATCACGTGATAGATGTACGCTATGAGCTTCTTCGCATCGTCTATCGTCTCTGCGGTAGAGGCCATGAACGCCGCGGGTATGCCGATGATGGGGTTGGAGTCGATGTCGTCCATTCCCTCAGATATTATCACGTTCTTCGATAACCTTTCCATTCTTTCGTATTCCTTGGACCTCACGTTGATCTCCCCGTACTCCTCTATCTTCCCGAGATAGTCGAGCACCGCCTCCCTCTTCTTCCCGTTGATACCGAGGCGTGACAGCATTGTGCCGTCGCTTAT
>WQZJ01000033.1 GCA_009780795.1 Methanomassiliicoccaceae archaeon | reverse complement strand
TTTTCGATAATTTACCGGATTCAAAGAACTTGGACGCGTATATCGATGAGATGACCGCTTGACCGTTGTCCTCGGTCCCGAGTCCGTATATCCTTCCGTCCTTCGCGACCGGTTCGTACGGAGGCGTCCTCCATTCCGTTAGGTCACCGGGCAGCACCGTATCAAGATGCGATATTATCCAAACCGTCCCCTTTCCCTTGCCGTTCTTCTTCGCAAGGATGTTCGGCCTCATCACCGCCGGATCGTGGGTGTCCCTGACGTCTATCCTTTCGACGCTGTCAAATCCCTTCAAGAACTCAAGGACCTTGTCCGCTCTGTGGCCTTCTCCCTTCCCGCCGTTCATCGGACCGATGGCGGGTATGCGTATCATGGCCATCATATCGTTGACCATATCATCACGGGATGCCTCTATCTTCCTCAGGATCTCGGGGAGCTGCATGGTACTAACACAGTGCGAACAGATTAAAACCTTTGCCGGGTCGGAACGGCGCGAACACGCCGTTCACTGTTCACGGTGCTCAGTAACGGCGAAGTATCATCGTCACCGCATTGCCGCCGCCGAGACACAGTGTCCCGAGACCTGTGTCCTTCCGGCGGTCGATCATCGCGTGCACCAGCGTCGTGATCACGCGTGCGCCGGAGCACCCGATCGGGTGGCCGAGCGCGGTGGCGCCGCCGTTGACATTGAATATCTCCTTCGGGACGTTGAGGCCTCTCTGCACCGCTATCGACGCGGCCGCGAACGCTTCGTTGTGTTCGAAGAGATCGATATCGTCCATGGTCATGCCCGCTTTCTTCAGGACCTGCTGCGTGGTCGGTATCGGTGCCTCCATTATGTGCTCCGGAAGTACGCCGCCCTCGCCGTAATGCTCTATGAACGCTAACGGTTTAAGGCCGTGTTCCTTTGCGAACGATTCCGACGTTATGACGATGGCCGCTCCCCCGTCGCTGAGTTGTGACGAGTTGCCGGCGGTCACCACTCCGTCGCTCTTGAAGACCGGTTTGAGCTTTGCGAGTGCCTCCACCGTGGTGTCGTCCCTTATCCCCTCGTCGGTGTTCACGATCGTGTCGCCCTTCTTCTGCTTTATCGTCACCGGGACGGTCTCGGCCGTGAACTTGCCGTTCTTGGCGGCGGCGGCCGCTTTCATATGGCTCTCATACGAAAATATGTCAGATTCCTCTCTCGTTATCCCGAACCTCTCCGCCGTTATCTCGCCGGTGAAGCCCATATGCATGTCGTTGAATATATCCCAAAGACCGTCGTGCACCATCGCATCCCTGACCACCTGATCGTTCATCTTGTATCCCCATCTCGCGCCCTGCATGATGAATGGCGCGGATGACATGTTCTCCATACCGCCCGCGACGACCGCACTGCGCGATCCCGCCTTTATCGAATCGGCCGCGATCATGGCCGCCTTCATCCCGGAGCCGCAAACCGCGTTCACCGTGGTCGCGCAGACCTCGACCGGAAGGCCTCCGTGGATCGCCGCCTGTCTCGCTGGGTTCTGACCGAGACCCGCCGATATCACGTTGCCCATGAGGCACTCCTCCACATCGCCGGCTGCTATACCGGCACGCTTCACGGCCTCACGCACGGCTGTCGCACCGAGCTCCGTTGCTTTGATGTCTGTCAATGTCTTACCGTATTTGCCGATGGGCGTCCTTACTGCGCTTATTATAACGACCTTGTCCATGAGCTGTTCACTGGAACTGCTTATTTTGTGACCGTATATATTACTGTCGGTCATACCCTACGACTATTGACGAACTCAACGCACTGCGTCTCATTCATTCTTTTCAGCGGCTTAGATAAATGGCGTCTCGCGGAGGCGGGCGGCTCGTACCATCCGGTGACGATCCATCTTGTTGCCTTGGTCATTATCTTCTCAGCGGATACGGTACGACATTCTCTGCATCTGTACCCCTGGCCCTTCCCTGCCGATTTCATCCGCTTCCCGCATTTCCCGCAGATCGGCGCATACTCGTTATACGTATCCGCCAGCGAGATCACGTTCACCTTCTCCGCGTTGAGGGTCCTCGGACTCTCACGGAGTTCGCCGATGACATTCATCCTGTCACCCGGCACAAGATTATCGAACAGCATCCTGAACTCCTTCGATGGTTCGTATGCGGCGCATGTGATCGTCCCGTATGCGGTGTCCATATCGATAAATGAATGACCGCCGAGTATGCGCTTCGCATACGACCGTACAGTGCCGTTGACCTCGTACGATCGGTTGCCGATCATCTCGGGGGCGTTGCGTATCACATGGTCGTCCGTCCCCTGGTTGGTGAGGAACGTCACCCATCTATCCGCCGGTTCGGTGCGCAGATGTGCGGCCGCATGTATCGTTTCACTCTCATCGTCACCTCTCAGCCCGAACAACACCGGACATGGTGTTGACGGGACCATCGTTACTTTTTTATGTCTCTCTTCCCAGCTGTTGAACGTACCTGGGAACATCGTGTCCATCTCCCTGATCGAGTCCGCATCCACTTCTCTTTCCGATCCCCATCTCTCTTTCGTGCGGTATGCCAACACCTCGTATGTGCTGTCGCCGGGTTCCCACGCCATTCCACAGGCGGCACCGATGATCCCGCGGCCGCACCCCATCCCGAATGTCAGCGCACCCGTTCTGTCGAGCACGTCCATCACATGTTCCTTTGTGATGATCTCCCTCACGCCCTCCCAATAAAGGGACGCCGGCGGTCTCTCCGCTGATATCACTAAACCCGGATCGGAACCTTCCGAACGGTATTTTTCGATGAGCGGTATCAGACGTTCCATCGTCTCCCGCATGTCAGGTCCCTCTCCAACGGATGACAGGAAGCAGAAAACATCCTTGCCGCCGATCCTGCCGATGAGTTTCCTCTCACCGGTACCGCGGCCCACTTTCAACACCAGCGACCCGTTCCCGCGGGTCTTCCAAGGTACCGCCGGATTAAGACGGACCAGACGCGGATTGCCTATCACATCTATATCGGACAGCTCGCGCATCATCTCGGTCAGAAGATACGTGGTGCAGTTCCCGTCATGGGAGTCCGTGTCGTCGACGGCGATGTACACGGACACATCAAGTTTTCGGTCATATTTCTGATTATCCCTTGTATATGAAAAGAATTACCACGCCTCGCTGACGGTTATCAGTTTGACGAAGAACATGTTGCCGTCCGATGAGAAGCTCCCTGTCAGCCGGCACAGTACCGGCGCGTCCGGTATCGCAGAACCGCTGAAACACCTGAACTCGTTACCGCTCAGATCTGTGATCTTGAACACCGTCCCGTTCTGCGATGCGACCGGATCGGATATCACACCCTCTATCTCCGTCATCCCGTTACCGTCGATCGCGTCCGTGTTGAACGAACCGACCGCACATATGAATAATATCACACACACCGAGGCCAATGAGAAAAGAACGTACCTGTCTTTGAACAATGTGATCATACATCATCGACCGTGTGATCTGCTTATAACGCTGATCGCTACAATTAGTATAACAACACCCCCACCCCTCTATTTCCTATGGAGATGTCTTATCTTATGAGACGACCTTAACCGAACTGGCCTATGAGTATTATCGCGCCCGCGGCGGCCATCAGCGCACCGAAGCATACGGCGATCACAAGCCAACCGTTCATCTTCTTTTTCATGTTCGATACCTTCCGTTTTTGATGAGTATGGGGTACCGGATATTAAATGGGCGCTGTTCCCCATAACACTGATGGGAACGGATTAATACTAGGTCGTACTTCCATGTGAAGCTGAACTGAAATGCATAATTTCCGATGAAGGTGTGTATATGGGAAGATCAATATTTGCGAAACATATCGATAAAAGGAATAAGATCGTCAAGAATAAGAGCATACTTCAGACATCATATCTTCCAGAAGCGTTACCGCACCGTTCCGGTGAGATAGATGAGATCGCAACGATAATCGCATCCGCTTTTGAGGGTGATAAACCATCTAACATCTTAATATTCGGACAGCCCGGGACCGGAAAGACCGCTGTTATGAATTTTATAGGTAATGAGTTGAGGAAGGAGGATCCGGATGGGGAGCGTTGCGTATATGTTTACATAAACTGTGAGATCGTAGACACTCAATATGGTATACTACAGAATATAGGGAATCAGATAATAACTGATTTTGAGAAGAGGATACCGACAGGATGGAGTCTTGAAAAGGTCTATTCGGAAACGAAGAACTACATAGACGTTCAGAATAAGGTATTCGTTATTGTTCTGGATGAGGTGGACCGTCTCGTCGTCAAGAGCGGTGATGATGTTCTGTATCATCTGTCAAAAATAAACGAGGACCTTAAGCAATCGAAGCTCTCACTTGTCGGAATATCTAATAACACAAAGTTCGTGGAATTCCTGGATCCGAGAGTTAAAAGCAGATTAGGAGAGGAGAAGAAGATATTCTATCCATACAGCGCACAGCAGCTTGGTGATATCTTGAGGAGCAGAGCAGAGCTTGCCTTCGAGCCCGGAGGGTTGGAGGATGGTGTCATTTCATTATGTGCGGCACTGTCGGCGCAGGAGCAGGGCGACGCCAGAAGGGCGTTGAGCCTTCTGAGGATCGCTGCCGAGATTGCGGAAAGGAATGGTGACGCAACCGTCGCGGAAGCTCATGTGAAATCAGCTAAGAGTAAGATAGAATTGGATGTTGTCAGTGAAACGGTAAAAGCATTGACACAACAATCGAAGACCGTTCTTATGAGTATAATTCATAACACAAAGAATGACAATAAGACGATGACGACAGGAGATGTATACTCAACATATAATGAGTTATGTGATGTGCTTCATGTCACTGTACTGACACAGAGAAGAGTTACCGATCTGATATCTGAATTGGATATGCTGGGTATAATTCATGCACGTGTCAAATCATTCGGAAGGGCGGGAAGGACCAAAGAGATAGAACTGAGCATCCCTCAAGAGATCTGCAGGATGCTCGAGGACGATGAGAGCATGAGGCTCCTGAAGAATTACAGGCCTCCGAAACAGACAACGCTCTCCTGCTGACGGGTTCCACAGGAAACAGAGGGGTGGGGGGGTTCACTCCTTATGTTGTTTCCTTCTCTCATAAAGGAAGTTCGCCGTGAACAGCAGTATTATCGGCAACGCGATCGCGATTATCAGTGACCATGTGCTGTTAGTAGGTATACTATCGGTGTTCGTACCTGTCAGAAACAGTTTGATACATCCGAGCCAAGGGATCTCATGCATCGCAACAGCGATCACCATATCATCGGTCACAAGCACCCCATCATCCATTGTGTTGCGGTCCCCCATCGTTATGTAGCCGCTTCCCGCGGCCTTGAACGCCACTGAATCCAAATTGACAGTGATGCTTTTACTCTCATCATATCCGAAGCCGGAGAGTGTCAGCGTCCCGGTGTACGCACCGTCGGAACCGCCATATGTTTTGGTGCCACTATACTCATCAAGGCCTCTTATGCTCCACGTGCTCCCATCAGAATTCAGTTCCAGATGCAGTATTGCACGATGTATGATCGTCCTCCCACCGGGATGATGGTATATGATCACATCCCCATGGTCCCCGAACTTCTCATATCCTGTTTCGTGACCTTCTATGTATGTCACAACGCACACCTTGGACGGGTCCTTGATTATGACCATGTCGCCGGTGTCTATCACACCTATTTTCGATCGGTCGGAGTGCATCATGCTACCCGATTCGATCGTATAGAACGGGACGGATGAGCCGGAATATATGATGACACATGTATATGCGGTGACGAACACCGCAGCTACAGCAGCAACCGCGATCAAGGTGTTGCGCGTGTCCTTTTTCACACGGTACTGTAGTCGAACACAGATTAAAAGAGGTTCGGAAGTTGCTTATACTGACATGCCGCTCGGGATGGACATGACCAGGCCGGACAATGACACGTATTTCATGGAGATGGCGCAGCTCATATCGAGGAGATCCACCTGCATCCGGCGGCAGGTGGGCGCGATCATCGTCAAGGACAAACGGGTGCTCACTACAGGGTATAACGGATCACCCAAGGGCACCAGGCACTGTGAGGACCTCGGCTGCATACGTGACCAGCAGAAGATACCATCAGGCACCAGGCACGAGTTGTGCAGGGGCGTCCACGCGGAACAGAACGCGGTCATCCAGGCGGCGTATTTCGGTATAAGCATAGACGGCGCGACGATATACACCACAACGTTCCCATGCTCCATGTGCGCCAAGATACTGATCAACGCCGGGATAAAGGAGGTCGTCTATTCGGACAAATATCTTGACGACCTGTCCGATAGACTCTTTGAGGAGACCAACGTCATCGTCAGGAAGTTCGAGCATACGGCGTGACACCGGTGATTCGCCATTCGACATCAAATAGTGCTTTTATAATTAATATCATTAGTATATTCACCTGGCCGTCGATGTGCATCATCACGGCACCGTTTTCCGTCATTCACGGTCCTTAAATGAGCGGGCGCTTAAACTATAAAAAAGGAGACGATTACGCTTAAGTAGAAACAGCGCTATCGGGTTCCCCAATAGGGTCGGAGAGTTTAACTTGAGCCGAGCTGACATACTTAAAGAGATAAAAAAGGCCGAAGCTGATGCGGCGGAGATGGTCGACGGGGCCGAGGCCGAAAAGAAGGCGGCGATCGCCAACGCCCGCAGGGATTCGGTAAGCAAGATACAGGCTGCGGAGGCTGCGGCGCGCGAAGCGTCGGAGTCATCCGTGTCGAAAAAGAAGGACTCGCTGACCGCTGAACGCGACAAACTGCTGAACGCGGGCACAGAAGAGGCGGATGAACTTGAAAGGTCGGCCGCGGGCAGGATGTCCGAGGTCAAAGATTTTCTGAATAAAGAATTCGAGAGGACCCTCAATGTTACTTCCTGAACCGATGAGCAGGATCGTGATCGTTGGCAACAAACAGCGCCTCGATGAAGCGACGGATGCTTTGTACTCGCTTAAGATGATCCATCTGATCGACCACACGGTCGGTTCCGACGAGGGTTTCTCGATCGGTGCACCGCGCCCGTACTCCGAGAAGGCATCCGAGAGGCTGCTGTCCCTGAAGGCTGTGGAGAAGGAACTCGACATAAACGTCACCAAGGAGTCGGACGAACCGATGTCCTCCGCCGACGTCAGGAACGAGATATCCCAGAACCGCGTCGAATCCATCGGTAAGGAGGTCTTCGAGGTCCTCGACAGAAGGAGCGGTATCATCCAGAAGATCACGGAAGAGAGCGCCAAGAGAGATGTGTATGCGGCGATAGCGAGCATACCCGTCGACCTGGACCTGTACAAAGGTTACAGATCGATAGTTGTGCTCGTGGGATCCGTCAAAGCGGACCCGACGGCGGCCCTCTCCGGTCTTGCGGATTCGGAACTATTCGTATCCGCCGACAAGAAGATGATAGCACTTTTCGTAAAGACCTCGGAGAGGGAGGAAGCGCTCCGCATACTCACAGATTACGAATACACCGACATCTCCGTCCCAGAGGGCACCGGCCCGGTGGGCGACGCGGTCGCGGGGATAAATTCCAAGGTTGCGGCCCTCTCCGCTGAGAAGGAGGAAGCCGACAAGGAGCTGGCAGCGCTCAAGGAGAAGCACGGCGACGACATCATCGCGCTGGACGAGGAGCTCTCGTTCGAGGAGATGAAGGGAACGATGCCGCTGCGCATAGCGACCAGCAGCCACTCGTTCGTGATAGACGCATGGGTCCCCACAAGCAAAACGGGTGCCGTGGTCTCAGGCATGAACGAGAGGATGGACAATAACATTTATGTCGAGGTCATGGAGGACCGTTCCAGGAGCCTTCATGATGTCGAGCACGCCGAGCCGAGGTTCAAGGAGACGCCCACGAAGATGAACAACGGGCCGTTCGCCAGGCATTTCGAGCACCCGGTCAAACTTCTTTCATCTCCCAAATATCAGGAGATCGACCCTACATTGATACTCAGCATATTCTTCCCGCTGTTCTTCGGATTCATGGTCGGTGACATAGGATATGCGATACCGTTCATAATATTGGGCGCATATGGTCTGAAGACCGCGAAGAACAAGGACTTCCGTGCGATCGCGATGGCACTGTTCTTCGGAGGTATATGGACGTTCATCTTCGGATTCTTCTTCTATGGAGAGATGTTCGGGATGCATTTCGTAGGATATGCGACGGACAACGCCGAGACGTGGATGTCGCTGTTCGGACTGCACTTCCCTGAATGGTTCGTTAACATATTCCCGAACCACGGGCACGGCATAAGTAAGGTGGAGGACGTGACGTTCCTGCTGAAGGTCAGCATATACATAGGTATAATACACATCATGCTGGGCTACGTCATAGGGTTCTTCAACGCCAAGATGCAGCACGGCACGAAGGAGGCCTTCTTCGAGAAGGGCGGATGGATAATAACGTTCGTCGGTCTCGTGCTGTTCGCCTGGTCGATGACGGAGGTAATGATCTCCGGCGTCTCGTTCGGGGACATGTTGCCGTTCATATTGGCGGCCGCTGCCATGATGGTGGCAGGCATCGCGATATCCATCAAGAAGGAGGGCGGACAGGCTATCCTGGAGGTTCCGGGACTGTTCGGAAACATACTTTCGTACGCACGTCTGACCGCCATCGGAATGTCGAAGGCGGGAATGGCGCTGGCGTTCAACTACATATCCATAACCATGATAGCCGCAGGGCTTGGAGGGATAGCGGGAATAATAGTAGGATTGCTGTTGTTCTCGTTCCTGCACCTGGTTATTTGGGTCTTGGCCATCCTGTCCGCGGGACTGCATTCGTTAAGGCTGCAGTACGTGGAGATGATGTCCAAGTTCTTCGTCGGCGGCGGTAAAGAGTACGAGCCGCTCGAGATCAAACGCAAAAACACAAAAATCGTAGAAACAGAGGTATGAAAATGGTAGATGAAGGAACTGGATTGCTAGCGATCGGTGCCGGCTTGGCCGTAGGTCTTGCAGGTATCGGCGCAGGTCTTGGAGAGAAGGATGTGGGCGCGGCCGCAGTCGGTGCGATCACCGAGGACATGAGTCTGTTCGGTAAATGTATCGTTCTGATAGTGTTGCCGGAAACGATCGTCATCTTCGGATTGGTCATAGCTTTCATGATATTATTCACGATGAGCTGAACAGGACAGAGGCCGTTTCAATGGCGTTAGACAACGTAACGAAGGACATCACGGATTCCGCAAAAGCGACCGTCAGAGCTATCGAGGCCGAGAGGGACGCCGAGGTGGCCAAGATAATGGCCGAGGCGGATGCAGTGATATCCGACATGAAGACAAAAGAGGACAAGAGGCTCAAAGAAGTAGTTGAGCAGCTCGGCCGCCAGATGCTGTCCAGCGCAGAGCTGGAGAGCAAGAAGATCGTTCTCTCGAAGAAGAGGGAGATACTGGAGAAGGCCTTCGCAGAATCGCTCGCGTCCCTGGAGTCCGCTTCCGCGGACACCAAGAAGAAACAGTACAAACTGATGGTCGAGGCCGCCAAGAAGGTGTTCGACGACCCGAAGGCGTACTGCGCGAAGGGCGAGTCGCTTACGGCGGAGGACATCGGTGTCTCCGATCTCGAGAAGGTCGGCAATATCACCGGCGGACTGATCCTTGAGAGCAAGGACGGTACGATGCAGGTCGATATGCAGTACAGAACGATACTTCAGACAGTTTGGGACCGTGAGATGAAGGGCTTGTCCGACATCCTCTTTGGGTGAGGTTCATGCTCGGGCGCAAAGGCGGAAAGAAGGGTAACTACGCATACGCCGTAGCCAAGGTGAAAGCGAAGAAGGCTTCGCTGCTCAAAGGCGACGACTACGCGAAGATGCTTATGATGAGCTTGCCGGAGATATCCAGATTCATCAGTGAGTCGGGATATCAGAAGGAGATGGCGGAGCTTGCCGGAAGGATCGAGGGCATCGATCTTATCGAGCATGCGACGTACCGCAACATGGCGGGCATATTCAGCGGCATACTGCACTCCACACAGGGGGAGCTGCGGGAGATGATGTCCGCGTATCTCACAAAATGGGATATGTGGAACCTCAAGGTAATACTTCGCGGAAAGACATACGGCGTGGACACAGAGTCGATAAAGGAGGACCTCGTCCCCGCGGGGAGGCTTGACACATCAATGCTGGACAAGCTGCTCTCGATGGAGACGAACAAGGATATAATAGCTGAGTTCGAGAGAATGAAGCACCTCGAGATACCTCCGGAGGTGATCAACGCATACAACGCGGACGGTCACCTGCGTGACATTGAGGACTATCTTGACAAATTGTATTACAGAAGGCTCCTTGCGACGACGGACCCGTCATCTAGACCGAAGCGCCTGTTCCAGGACTTCGTCAGGAGAGAGATAGATACGATCAACCTTGAGACGATCCTCGTACTGAAGAGGGAAGGCATAAGAGGGGACGATGTCATGAAGTTCATCATCCCCGACGGCAAGCAAATAGACAAAAAGCTGGCCACACAGCTTGCCAACGCCGACTGTATAGCGGCGGCGGCGAATGATTTGGCGCAACTCGATTTCTACGAAGACATCAAAGAAGCGCTGGACGCGGAAACCGGATCGCTCAAAGATCTCGTGGCCGGTATGAAGAGATATCATATAAGGCAGGCAAACAAGCTCGCCAGTCTTTACCCGCTGTCGGTGATCCCGATACTCGACTTCATGATACACAAGCAAATTGAAGTTGAGAACATCAGGACGATAGCGAGAGGATTGGAGAGCGGCATTGACAAGGAAACGATCAAAGGACTACTGGTGATCTGATGGAGATAGCAGTTATCGGAAGAGAGGAATTCGTTCTCGGGTTCAGACTGGCGGGGTTGCGTAGAGTATTCGTAACAACGCCGGAGACGTACGAGAAGAAGATGCTGGAAGCGATGGCCACCGAAACGGTGGGTATACTTGCAGTGGATTCGAAGGACCTTCAGCTGCTTTCGCCGCAGATAAAACAGCGGGTAATGGATTCCATTCAGCCCGTGGTTGTGCCGGTGGGTAAGGATGAGAGTGACCTTCGTGAGAAAGTGAAAAGAGCGATTGGCGTTGATTTATACAA
>WQZJ01000032.1 GCA_009780795.1 Methanomassiliicoccaceae archaeon | reverse complement strand
CTCATGGACGGTGCAACGGTTTCCAGACACGCCGCGATGCAGATCTCGATGGCGTTCATCTCGTCATACAAGCTCGCAGCCGGTGAGGCAGCGATCGCTGATTTCGCGTACTCCGCGAAGCACCAGTCGATGGAGATGGGTACCATGATGCCCGCAAGGCGTGCGAGAGGCCCCAACGAGCCCGGAGGAATTCCGTTCGGGTACATGGCCGATATCGCGCAGTCCGACCGTGTGAAACCGGATGACCCGGGACGCGGAGCCCTCGAGGCGGTCGCGCTCGGTGCGATCGTGTTCGACCAGATATACCTGGGCGGATACATGTCCGGCGGTGTCGGATTCACGCAGTACGCATCCGCGGCATACACGGACAACATCCTTGAGGACTACGTTTACTACGCCATCGACCTGATAAAGGACAAGTACGGCGGATTCTGCAAGCTCGACGCTGGCAAGTTCGACGACCTCCTGAAGCTTGGCGATGAAGTGAACGCATATGCACTCAGCATGTACGAGAAGTACCCCGCAGTCATGGAGTCACACTTCGGCGGTTCGCAGAGAGCGACCGTCGCGGCCGCGACGACCGGTATCGCCGGCGCCATGGCCACCGGTGTCGCCGACTGCGGTGTGAACCTCTGGTACCTGTCGATGCTCCAGCACAAGGAGAGGGCCGGCAGACTCGGATTCTACGGATACGATCTGCAGGATCAGTGCGGTTCCGCGAACTCCCTCGCATACAGGTCCGATGAGGGTCTGCCGATGGAGCTCAGGGGTCCGAACTACCCGAACTACGCCATGAACGTAGGTCACCTGTCCGGTTACACGGGTATCCCGAAGGCAGCTCACGCAGCCCGCGGCGATGCGTTCACCGTGAACCCGTTCGTGCGCATTGCGTTCGCTGACCCGTCACTCGTGTTCGACTTCGCGAACATCACGAAGGAGATCGGAAGAGGCGGACTCAGGGAGTTCAAGCCGGCCGGTGAGAGAACCGCTGTCATAAAAGTGTGATGTCATCATGCAAATAGGAGATATCTGCAAGTACATGCCGACATCCACGGTAGGTAAGGTAACGGACGTCAGGGAAAAGGATGGTAAGACATGGGTGTTACTCGACTTCACCAACCTCTACTACGATGCGTCGTTCCTCACCAAAGCGGACATAAGCGAGTACAGGCCGGACTCCTATAAAGAACGCGAGAGGGGTCGTGAGCAGAAGCTGCGGTCCGTCGAAGAGTTCGAAGAGACAGCGGAGGAAGTGAACATCGATACGTTCATGCCCTCTGGCGGAGGATAAACCATTTAATTTCATTTCTATGCGGCGCGAGCCGCATAGGTCTTTAGAAATTCTTTTACACTGTCTTGTGTTATAAGGGCGCATGGCGACCCCTTTGGAGGCTATCAAGGACCGGCTGATGATATCATCGGACGCGTTCGAAGTGGGAGATGTCGTTGATATCAGGTACGACCCGTTCGTGTGGGACGTCGTAGGACTTCGGGTGAGGACGAAGAGATCATCGAACAAGCTGTACGCCGGACACGGAAAATCGTCAGTATTGATATTGCCGGAGAAGTTCATCCTGAATGATGTGGTATTACTGGCCCAGCCGATCGAAATAGTGAAGGATGCGATCATTCCGGACAGTGACAACATAGCATCATTATCGTCACTGATATCATCCAAGGTCGTCACAAGGGACAATGCGCTGGTTGGTACGATAACGACGGTGATGATAGATACGGAGCACTGGAAGGTACTGTCTATAATCGTCCGTTTGGATAAGAGTGCCGTGGAGGCCATGGGAATGAAAAAAGGATTGTTCTCGAAGATCAGCGCGGAGATCGGCACGGACCTCATACTGTCGTCAGCGGAGATGGTCCACCTGAACGAGCACATGGACGGCGTCAGGAACAATATGACCATTGTAGAATGACTACACTGTGATGACCATTTGTCGTTAAATAAAGTCACAGCATGATTCTTGGCGATGTTTCAGTTCATAGAATCTTACCATAATGTTTCTATGAATTCCGCAAATTTTTTCGACTTCTCCAGCATTTGTTGACCGTCCCAAGGAGACGATGGGCAGTGACCATATCTAGATTCTACCGCGAACTGTGAGAGTACATATGTGAATATCTTATCCTCTTCACTAATTTTTTCTTGTGGGAAAAGCTTAAGCAATATGGCAAGGTCGTGTGTCTTTGGATATTTGACATCATGCTCCATCAAACTAGCCTTCATAGTTTTTTCGAGAAACTGTTGAAGATTGAAGCCAATATGTGCTGAAAGTTCATCATCAGCGTCTATTATCATTTTAGCGACCCGGAGGTCTTCTGACGCCCTCAGCTTAAGTATACCAATATCTTCAGACCGAACCATATATTATCCTCCCAGTCGTCATTGCTTCATGGACAAGAGAGTATTCATTGGAAAGGTCTTTTTCGAACTCCTCCGGAGTGTAGACGATGATGTCTATCGGAATGTTTGAATCTTCCAGCGCCAACCTCGCTTTTGCGCTGCGTATAAGTCTGTTCTCCTCAGATTCTTTCACGAGGATCAGATCAAGATCACTGTCCTCGTTCGCAGTTCCATTGACGGCCGAGCCGAATACGATCATCAAGAGCGGATCTATCTTATCCTTCGCCATCTGAATGACCCTTTCAGCCTCGTCGTAGTCGAACATATTACATCATTCAAATGGTCAAGGATATATAAAATGTCCGCATCAGTCTTATCCACACGCTCTGACGCATATACATTATTTGTTTTCCTCGGTTGTTTCGGACGATCGCACGGTCAGACGCTGTTGAACGCCACCAGTATACTTGCCAGTTTCGGGTCATCCACCAGTCCGTAGTAATTTTTCATCATCAGGTCCGATGTGGGTGCCGGGCTGCATGATATGACATCCTTGCATCCGTTGCCCTCATGCAGTTCCACGAACGGTATAGGAGGCATCACGAACTCCTCGCCCCCCTTCACCGCGATCTGCGGGAATACAACGAACGCGTCACCCATCCATATGATGTCCTCGCGGTCCTTGTACAGGTGCTCCGTCCACGGAAACACCTCTAATCCCAGAATTGCGCCGTCGTTTCCCCTCAGTATGACGGTAGGCTCCGGAGGCGGTCTGAATCTCTTGTCCTTGACGATGCATATGACCTTCTCTCTCTTCAGGGCCTCGGTGAAACCTTCGTTGTTCACGCCGATATCCATCGTCCCTTTGACATTGGCCTCCTCATCCCTCAGTTTGTTCAGTATCGTACGGTCCAGATAGAATGCGTTGAGCACTCCTGTCAAGCCCTTCACTATTTCAAGCGGCACATCGTCGTTCATCATAATCAGCAAGTGATGAAGGTATAAAACGGTTCTATCGGATGCTTCATGTTCACTCGAACATGAGCGTGACGTTCCTCTTCAATCCGAGGTCCGCCGCGACCTCACACGACTTCACCAATGCGCACGGTATAGGGCACGCCGGGTGCGGCAGGATCTCCGCACATTTGATCATGAGCGCATTATCCATCATACGAGAGGACATCGCATCGATCGCATCCGCAACTGTAAGCGTTGCTGCCAGTCTCTGAACGTTCGGGCAGTCTGATGTTATGTTGAGCATGACCGTCATATCATCCTGGCCGACTGCATGTATGGTCGTCCTGAAACGGCACACTCCCGCGTCCACTACCATCCTAGCCTCAGTCATCGTTCTCACTTCTCCTTATGAGGTTGTCAACGCCCGCCATCGCCCTTATGTCCACGACACCGACAGCCGCGACGACCTCCCCGTCCACTTCGAGCGGGGCCACTATTACTTTTATCCCTTTGTACGGGCCGGCGGTGGCGACGCGCCGTATGGTAGTCCCCAGTTCCATGGCCTCTTCGAGCACCTCGCCCGTGTACGTGTTGTCGATGACCGCTCCGCCCTCTATGCGTATGCCCAGGTTGTCCTTGCTCCTTGCGCATACCGGCAGTCCGCCGACAAGGTCGTGTATGGTGAACGCCAGCGATATCAATTCACGGTTGGAGTCCCTCTGGAACGGGATGTCCAGATGCGATTTGTTGAGTTTTATGCCGCCGATAAGCTTCAGCGCCGCTGACACCGCCCCTTTCTCTGCTCTTTCGGTATCGGGTGCCGTTCCTATGATTATGACGTCACCGCTGCCTATCCTGAACTCCTTCTTCAGCGCTGTCTCGATCTGAGGGGTGACCGGATGCTCAGAACCGGGGAATATGAGCTTGCTCCCGGAACAGACGAGCGTGGTGGCGCCCGTTGCACCGGCTCTTATCGCCGCGTCCCTCTCCTCACATCCGTATGTGACCTTTCTGGAGACGCCGCGTATGTTCACGGCGCAGTTCACCGTATCTATCGTCAGGCCGCTCATGCTCAGGACGCCAACATCCATTTTCACCGCGTCCTTCGCCCTTCTTCCCTTTTCGGTGAGCACGGCACCGCTCTTCGTGACCGTTATGTAGCCTTCGCTACTGAATGTGTCCAGTATCGTCCTTGTACTGCCTTCGCCCACATTGAGCGCGGCGGCCAATGTCTTACGTCCGACCGGCTTCGTTTCGCTCATTATCATGAGCGCCTTCCATATGTGATAATCGGAGAACTTGGGCGTAGGTCCACCGGATGCGGCGATGCGCGGTCTCATCATAGACCTCTGTAAAATGTACGCACTATTAAAGAGTGCGCCGAAAACAATGATTATCTTATAAAATCAGTAGATGCTTTAACAGTGGTGTTTTATAATCACAACCCATTTATTCCCCATGGCTCGCGAAGCGGTAGACCTGCTGATTATCGACAACGTATCCAAACAGTTCGACGGACGTCCAGTCCTGAGCAACGTGAGCGCGAAACTTACCGTCGGTTCGTCACTCGGACTGATAGGGAAGAGCGCGGCCGGAAAGAGCGTATTGATAAATATGCTCAGAGGGAACGTTGACTACAAACCTGACAAGGGGAAGGTGATATACAGAGTGAACCACTGCAAGAAA
Source organism: Methanomassiliicoccaceae archaeon (assembly GCA_009780795.1). Taxonomy (GTDB): domain Archaea; phylum Thermoplasmatota; class Thermoplasmata; order Methanomassiliicoccales; family Methanomethylophilaceae; genus Methanomicula. The sequence continues at coordinate 6,153 of WQZJ01000032.1, read as the reverse complement.
TGTGGTTCTGTGGACCTTCCGTATGATGGTGAACCCTGCTCCAAATGCGGTTCCGGGACGGTGACGAAGGACGTCGATTACTGGTCGCTCCCCGAACGCGATAAGCTGAGGGAGGAGATACGGGGACGTGTTGCCATAATGCTTCAGAGAACGTTCGCGTTGTTCGGTGATAAGACCGTGATGGAGAACATCGCCGAGGCGCTGCCGCCCGGGCTGGACGAGCGCGAGCGCACCAGACGTATCGTTGAACTGTTGGAGTTCGTTAATCTCACGCACAGGACGACGCACATAGCCAGAGACCTTTCCGGAGGCGAGAAACAGAGAACGGTGCTGGCGAGACAGCTGGCAAAAGAACCGTTATTCTTCCTTGCCGACGAACCGACCGGTACGTTAGATCCGAAGACGGCGGACATTGTTCATAATTCCCTGATCAAACTGATAGGGTCCAGAGGGATGTGCATGGTCTTCGCGTCGCACTGGCCGGAGGCGGTCGAGAAGATGGCCAATGAGGCGATATGGCTCGATGCGGGGAAGGTGATGATGCAAGGTGTCCCTGAGAACGTCACCAAGAAGTTCATGGAAGAATACGAATTCAAGGAGCGCGAGAGGTCCGAACTCGGCGAACCCATCATAATAGTGCAGAACGCCAAGAAATATTTCTTCTCGGTCATACGCGGAGTCGTCAAAGCGGTGGATGACGTTTCGTTCGACATAAAGGAGAGGGAAGTGTTCGCCCTGGTCGGCACGAGCGGTGCCGGAAAGACGACCACATCCCGGATGATAGCCGGTATGTCACCCGTCACGGGAGGTTCCGTGAAGATCAAACTAGGTGACGATCTCGTTGATATGTCAGAACCGGGCGCCGAGGGGAAGGGAAGGGCCACGCCGTACATAGGGTTCCTGCATCAGGAATATTCGTTGTATCCGTTCGACACCATACTTCAGAATTTAACGACATGCATAGGGATGAAGATGCCAGCCGAACTTGCCAAAGTAAAGGCCATACAAGCGCTGATGAGCGTCGGTTTCTCGTCAGAGAGCATAGAGAAGATATTGTACGCATTCCCGGACACACTGAGTGTCGGGGAATGTCAGAGGATCGCGTTCGCGCAGGTATTGATACAAGAGCCGAGGATAGTCATACTGGACGAACCGACCGGTACGATGGACCCGATAACCAAGGTGACGATCGCGAAATCCGTGCTGAAGGCGAGGGAGGAGTTCAACGAGACCTTCGTGATAGTAAGCCACGACATGGACTTCATATTGAATTGCTGTGACCGTGGCGCGCTGATGAGGAACGGGAAGGTGGCGATGATAGGGACCCCCGAAGAGATCGTGAAAGAACTTACCAAAGAGGAGAATGCGGAGAAATGAAGCAAAGGATCGGCAGGCGCCTGAATTTTGTGGAATGCCGTGAGTCCATGGGACTCGGTTCCGGGGGATCGCTGGCACAGAGGGCCACGATATCTGAAAGCGGCCGGGACGTAGTCGTAGTGGCGATGGGTCCCGGAAGGAGACACATCACGAAACCCGTTTGCGAGATAACGTATGCGCTCAGAGAGGAGGGAATAGACGCGAGCGTCCTCGTCGTCAACGCCGGACTGGGCGTTCCCGCTGACGCGCTGGACGTGACCACCGGGTCGTATTTCGGTCTCGATCCGATAGAAGTGGACCGCATACAACAGTTCAAGGTCGCGCTGATACATCTGGGCAACGTGAGGGCGCACATAATCTACAAAGCCCGTCTCATACTCAGGAACGTGGACATCCCGGCAATGATAGTGGCACAGTGCCCGGTGGATTTCGAGGATTTCGCGGAGATAGGCGTCAAGACGAAAGTCGTGATGCCGAGGGACGAGGACATAGCCGTGAGAGGTGAGATACGTGAGATCGCTACCGGTGTCGTGAGAGGCGTCACATGCCCGCAGGACAAGCTCGATGAGATCGTATCGAAGGTACAATCCATGTTGCCGGACCGGAGGGACAAGAAATGAAGGTCACCGTCAACGGCACCGAGAAGGAACTTCCGAAGGGCGCCAAGCTCAAGGATGCGGTATCCGGCGAAACGTACGTGAACGGATCGCTGATATCGGTGCACCTGTCCACCGACAGGATAAGGGAGGAGACGGATGACCTTGAGTTAGTGACGTCGAGAGGTTCGATGACGTTACATCTCGACGACAGCGAGCACGCCCGCATATGGAAGGCGTCCATGGACAAGATAGAGGGTATAGGGACAAGATGGGTCACCCGCAACATAGCCGCGTTCGGTTCCTTCAAAACGAAAGTGAAACTTGACCGCGAGGCGAAGATGCATAGGCAGTATGACTGTTTCTTCTCGCTGGGCGGATTCGATAACGATACGACGTACATGATGATCGCGATGGACGACCACAAGTGGGCGTACGGTGCTGGCACCGGAAGGATAGGCCGCATAACGTCGGGACGTCACATACTTCCGCTGTTGAGGGAAGGGGACAAGATACTTTCCATCAGGCCGGTGGTATCCGAGCGAAGCACAGAGAACGCGATCGTGACGAAGGACATGAACTATCAGCTGGAGGACGGGATGAGCGTTGAGACGTACGTACTCGTCGAACTCAATAAGAATTCACCAATGAGCAGCGAGCATCTGCTGGTCACGGCCGGTAAAGGGTACATGACGATATCAGACAGCTGCGGAAGTTATGCGGCATGCTCGGACAACACCGACGTGGCCATAAACGATGAGTCCAAGGAAGTGAGGGATGCCGGCCGCGTATCGGTAAGGACATCCGGATCGGGAACCGGAAGGATACTCTTCTACAAGGACAGGAGACAGCTGCTGCCGTCCCATAACGACGCCGGCGCAGCGGTCAAGGGAAGAGGTATACTGGCACATGCCAAGGCCGGCGATACGGTGACCGTGGCAACAGATCAGAAGAGAGTGCTTTCAGTAGGGATGACGCAGGCCGAGGGCGCCGAGATGCTGAGGTCGTACGGGGTGAAGCAGATACGCACCGGCGACACGTCAGATGACGCCGTCATCGTGGAACAGGAACCGGAGTGGACCATGCACGCCATCCTCTCAAAAGAGGTCGAAACGTTCGGCGTACCGAAGGGCCGTGTGTTCGACATCGCCCTGGACAGGAAGAACGAGCCCGACAGTGTCCACTACATGGAAAAGGTAACGGGACTGAGCCACAAACCGATAGGCACTATGAAGGTTCATTTCTCATTCAAGGGCGTTCCGATGATAACGTTCGAGGGGGACGAGGAACGCGGAAAGTCACTGTACCCCGGAGCGGAGTTCAAGAAGTGTAAGAAGGGCGACATCGGGATAACGAATCAATCCAGACCGCACTGCGGTCTGATGGGCGTCAGGCTGGAGGACAGCAAGGAGTTCGGCCCGACCGGTGAGGAACCGTACGGAACCAACATCGCCGGTTCGTTCAAAGGCGACCTGAAGGGTCTTGACGGCCTGAAGGAAGGGGACATCGTTTACGTGAAGGAGGCGAAACAATGAGAGAGACGAGACTGATAATGATCTCGCCCGCATCCGGCGTGACCCCGGACCAGGTGACGAGGACGATACACACCTACGGGAAGAGAGTAGTGGTCAAGGAATCCTGCTACGGTGCGGTGCTCGAAGGAGAACGAGAGATCGTTCGCGAGGTCATCGCTGAGGTAAGGAAATTAGATCCGAACGGGATATTCACAAAAGTACGGGCATTCCACGCAGGGGATCCGAGAAGGTGTCGTGCACATCACGGAACGAGACCCGGATTCGCTCAGCTGGAACAGGAGTGGAACGACCTCTGGAAGATACATTTCGGGCTGGACAGGGCCGAGAAGGGAGAGAGGGCGAATGACCGGAAAGTACGGAAGAAACTGTCCGTCATGGAATTCAAGAAGATATGCGAGGTGAAGTGATGAAGGTTTTCATAGATCCGCCGAACAGCCTGATATTGTTCGATCTGGTGGAGAGGTTCGGCCACGAGCCGCTGAGCACGATGGCCGCCATTCAGGAGAAGATAGACAAGATAGAGATAGACATGCCGCCGATGAACGTATCATTGGAGGATGTGATGAAAGGGCTGAAGTACGCCGGTATCGAGGTACCGTCCGGGGTACGCGGGCGTCTCGCGGTATGGGGTCCCATGATAGAGGAGGCTGAAGCCGCCATTATAATGGAGGACTGCCCATACAGTTTCGGATGCGTCGGATGCCACAGAACGTCTTTGATGGTGAGGTATCTGATAAAGAGGAGAGGCATCCCGATACTCGACGTCGACTATCCGAACGACGAGGACGAGGGCAGGGACCTAGTGGTAAGGATCAAGGAGTTCTTGGAGGCCCTTAAATGATAAAGATAGCGCAGCTCTCATGCGGCACGGAATACAGCAGCGTACAGTACGAGGTGGAGAAGGCGGCGAGGAGTGTTGGTGCGACCGTGGTCCATCCCGATGTGTCAGCGGCGGACATCAACGAGGCGGTGGAGCGATTCGGGTTCAAACCCCAGTCCCCGCAACTGAAACTGATGATAGCCAGGGCCGTTCAGCTGGCCGACAGGAAATACGATGCGGATGCGGTGTTCATAGCTACCTGCTTCAGATGCGCCGAGGGCGCCCTGGTAAGGAATGAACTGAGACGGTTCATCCAGGACAACACCAGACTGCCGGTGGTGACGTACTCGTTCACCGAGAGGCTGAAGGCATCCCAGCTCCTGACAAGGATGGAGGCATTGGTGACAGTGGTCACAAGGAAGGAGCTTCTGGCGAGGGAGAGGCAAACAGGAATAACAGCGGGCATAGACTCCGGATCGAGCACCACCAAAGCGGTAGTGATGATCGACAACAGGATAGCCGGTAAGGACTGGACGCCGTCCGGTGATGTGATAGCTTCAGCCGAGACGGTGATGGAGAATGCGCTGAAGGAGGCCGGCGTCAAACTGAAGGATGTGGAAGCGATCGGAACAACAGGATACGGAAGGTTCAGGCTCGGACAGCATTACAATGCGAAGCTCGTTCAGGAAGAGCTCACAGTGAACTCCAAGGGTGCCGTATGGCTCGCCGACAGGCAGAGAGGGGAAGCAACGATCCTGGACATAGGCGGTATGGACAACAAGGCGATAACCGTAAGGGACGGCGTTCCCGACAACTTCACGATGGGCGGCATATGCGCAGGCGCATCCGGACGTTTCCTGGAGATGGTGTCGAAGCGTCTGAAGATAGAGGTAACGGAATTAGGATCGCTGGCCGACAAGGGGAACTGGCGCAACGCGAAGATGAACTCATACTGTTCCGTGTTCGGCATACAGGACCTGGTGACGACGCTGGGCGACGGCAAGACGTTCGAGGACGTGGCCGCCGCGGCCTGTCACTCGGTCGCGGAACAGGTATACGAGCAGCAGCTGCAGGAGATAGACGTACGTCACCCGATAATACAGGTGGGCGGCACGTCGCTGATCTCCGGTCTTGTGACGGCGGTGGGCGAGGTACTCGGTTCAAAGCCGATAGTCCCGGCGAACTCGCAGTACATCGGTGCCGTGGGCGGCGCGATACTGTCGTCCGGGTTCTTAGAGGGAGTTTGAGATGGAGATAGACGTCACAGGGACGGACGAGCACGGATGCGTTGCGTACGAGGAACTGTTCAAAGGGATAATGAGCGAGGCAGGTAAAGCAGTGTCGCTGGAGCGTGCGGTCCTGTATCTCGATCCGAAGACACCGCTGTTCGTGTTCACCGTGATAATGAGGTCGGCGCCCGAGAGTAAGACAGTAGCGGACGCCGTCAGCATAAGGACGGAGGGCAAGGACGTGCACATAACGATAGCGGATGAGAACTACGCGCCGGAGATACTCTCTGCACTGTGGAGACTGTACGGAAAGGACCGTGTGGACCAGCAGACCCGATTCGACCTGAGGATCGAGAACGCCGACGAGGATGTCATAGCCAAAGTGGAGATAGCATCCGGCGAGGACGCGAAACAGGAGATGATCGGAGCGATGTGGAGGGTGCTGCCGGAAGGCATCAAGGCAAGATACAACATCTCTGACGGCAGAGTGATAACAATAGCCGCGACCGAGGAGATCGTGACGCAGGAGCTCAAGGACAAGGCGACGAAGATGCACGAGGAAGCGAGAGGTGCCGCCGATGTATGAGGTGATGATG
>WQZJ01000031.1 GCA_009780795.1 Methanomassiliicoccaceae archaeon | reverse complement strand
GATGTTCGGGGAATCAGTATCGTCCAAGATATTCGAGAACATGGTGAACGAGATCGGACAGAACATCGAATGCTTCAACATGATGAAGAGAGCGACGGTGTGAGGGAATTATGAAACACAGTTGCATATGTGAGAACCTTTATCAACCCGTTAGGCACTGATGGTTCGGGGTGGGAACGTCAGAAGAGCGTATGCGTTGCTGTTCGTAATGTTTTGCGGTGTCACGTTCCTGTTCATGGCATCACCGGCCGCCGCGTCGGATATCGCATTATCGTCCACCGGCGCCGGTAACCTGTCTGTGTACGAACTCATCTCGAAATGGGGCGGGGCGATGATAGACCCGTCCACTTACACAACGATCGCGCACGTGGACGGTTTCTTCTCATTCCTGGTGAACGAGACGTTCCTCTCCTCGCTGTCGTCCAACTCCTTCGGATCGCTGAGTAGGGACAGCATACTGGGAACGATACCGAATATATTCTTTGTCATCTGTATAATCTGCGTGCTGCTCTCTGTGGCCGTCGGCGTGATGGAGATGAGAAAACTGGACATGCTCAGGCGAATAGTAAAAAAATAGCTTGTATAGGGTCGCTCCCGAAAGAAATCATGATTATATCCAGCATGTACGAAATATGAGACGTATCCATTAAAATATGTTCATCGCCGATTCGGAATAGATCAGCGGGTCGTCACATGAACATAATTATCATAGGCGCGGGCAACGTGGGGTCAACGATCGCCGGTGTGCTCTCGAACTCCCACAACGTCCTGATGATAGAGACCGACAGTCACAAGGCCGAGATCGCAAGATCCGGCCTCAACGTCTCGGTGCTTCAGGAGAACGGGGTGAACCCAAAGGTGATAGAGGATGCCATCGGCCGTCATGCCGCGGATGTCCTCATCGCCGCGATGCCGTACGATGAGAACAACCTGTTCTCATGCATCGTCGCCAAGAACGCGAAGAACAGCATACGAACTGTTTCCAAAATAAGGAATCCAGATTTCATCAAGGTTCAGGGAGACGGTGCATATTTCGGAACGGACATGATAGTCTCCCCGGAGCTCTCGACGTCCAAGAAACTTTCCAAGCTCGCGGTCCTTGAGAACGCGGTGGATTACAACGATATCGAGAAGCTCGGTCTCGCTGTCGCCATATTCCTCGTCACGGATATACACCGCGGCTTCGCCGGGCATGCGATGGTCGATATACGAATACCGGACAACTGCACCATCATGTCCGTCTACAGGAAGGGTAAGGTGATACTCTACAAAGAGATGACAGAGGTGCATGCAGGTGATTTCCTCTGTGTACTCGGTACGCCTGATTCCATCAGCGAGTTCAATGAGATGATGGGATACACGCGTGAAGCGAAGGAGATCACCATCATCGGCGGAGGTATCGTCGGAAGCAACGTCGCCAGGATGCTTGAGAACGAGAAACTGTACCTCAAGATGATCGAACATAACCCGGAACAGTGCAAGAAGCTCGTCAGGGACGTGGACAACACGCTTGTCATCAATGCGGACGGTGTTGACCCCGAAGTACTGAGGAGTGAGAACACCGGAAGGGCGGACGTCGTGATACTTGCCACGGACAGCGACGAGAAGAACCTTTTGGGATCGCTCGTGTCCAAGGACCTCGGTGCACAGAAGATAATATCCCGATATTCCAAGAGGGAGTACGAGGACGTCTTCGCCGTCACCGGTATAATGTCCATCGTCGGTTACCACCGTCTGATAGCGAACGAGATCATGAAGACACTGATATCCGATGAGAAAGCGTTGATGAAGATGAACCACGACGAGGAGACACTCTTCATGGTGAAGATCAACAAAGACTCCAGGATCGCCGGGATGCCGCTTGGCGACCTTCAATTCCCGGAGGGGTCGCGTGCGGTCTGCATCATGAGAGATGGAACGGCCATATTCCCTCGGCTTGACACAAGGCTTGAGAAAGAGGACAATCTGTTATTGTACACATATGAGACCAAACTACACAAGATCGAGAAGCTCTTCGGGATAAGGATCATGGACGTGTGATATCAGAATGGTGTCGTTCGCGCGCGTCGGAAAGGTCTTGCAGGGTACCCGTAAATGGGACAATACCTTCCTCCTTACCGTCGGCATAACCATCATGGTCGCCGGCATCATCATGCTGATCCCGCTCATCACAGCGCTGATCTACGGCGATGACCTTCTGCCGTTCCTCATTCCGATGACGTTATGCATCTGCGTTTCCGCGCCGATGCTGCTGCTGTTCGGTTTCAGCAGGGACCTGCGGCCGGTGGATGGTTTCCTGCTGATAGTGGCGGTCTGGGGAGTGGTGACCGCGATCGCCGCCGTCCCGTTCTTCCTGAGCGGATGGAGCATCATAGACGGTTTCTTCGAATCCGTCAGCGGTTTCACGACCACCGGTGCCACGTTGATATCTCCGGAGGATTTCGAGTCGTGCCCCAACAGCCTCCTGCTGTGGAGGTCGCTCACGCAATGGATAGGCGGTATCGCCATCATTCTGATATTCATCGCGCTGCTTCCGATGCTCGGATTCGGCGGACGCTCGATGTTCAAGAACGAGGTGTCGGGCTCCGGCGGGAAGAATTTGACGACGAGAATGACCGACGCGGCGCTGCAGTTCATCATCGTGTACGCAGTGCTCAGCGCGGTGTTCCTGGTGGCGGTCCTGCTGATGGGCGTGGACCCGTTCGATTCCGTATGTCTGATGTTCTCCACTATATCGACGGGCGGGTTCATGACCCATGACAACGGCACCGGCGTATATCCGTCGTACGTCCAGATGGTCATACTGGCGTTCATGTTCCTCGGCGCGACGAACTTCTATCTGCACTATCAGCGCATCTACAGGAAGAAGGGCGCCGGGTACCTCAAGAACTCTGAGTTCAAGTGGATGGTGCTCATCTTCGCTATCGCGTCGGTCGCTATATTCGTACTTACGTTCACGAGTACCGGAACGAATGCGTTGACGCATGCGAAGGATGTTGTATTCACGGTCGTATCGATCGGAAGTTCCACCGGGTACATGGTAACGGACATCGGACCGTGGGCGTTGGGAGCGGCAGGTATATTGCTGATATTGGTGGTGATCGGCGGATCCTCGGGATCCACGGCCGGAGGGCTCAAGGTCGGAAGGGCCTCGGCGATCGTGACCTACCTGATGGTCGACGTCAGGAGACGTTTGCACCCGCGCGGGGTGTTCGAGACCAAGGTCGGTGGCGAGACGCTGGAAGAAGGCACCATACAGGCGGCGTACCTGCTGTTCGTGCTGTTCGTCATCACAATGGTGGGTGGCGGGGTGGTGCTCATGGTGCTTGAACCTGGTATGAATCTGGAACAGTCGATGATCTTGTCCGTGACATCCGTGACCAACTGCGGTTTCGTCGGTCCGTTCGGCCACGGCGAAGGTTTCACGTCCATGTCTGACGCAAGTAAATTGTTCACGACCATGCTGATGTGGATCGGACGTCTCGAGATAGGTACGGCGCTCATGCTGCTGACGCCGTTCTTCTGGAAGGAGGTAATGAGAGGCAGAAGATGGAGAGGTATCGCAAAGGGAGTGCGCGGCAGGTCACCGTGACGCCTGTCTGCATGCATCGAGTATCCTGACGGCCGCCGGGTCTCCGGGGTCACCCTCGTTTATGGCGCCGGCCATGATCTTGGCCTCGATGAATTTTTCCTTTTCTATGAGACAGTACGCCATCGTCTCCAGGGCGCCCTTGTGTTTATGGTCGATGGTCAGTGCACGGTGCGCATAGTTGGCGGCAGCCGGTATACGGCCGTTTATCCTCATCACATATGCTGCCAGCGCCAAAGAGTCCGCGTCCTTGCCTTCCTTCAGGTGCTGTCTGGCGGTCTTGATCGCGTCCTTGTTCTTTCCCATGAGTATCATCGTCGAACAAAGGTTGACGAGCGACACGTACGATCCTTTCTCATCGTCGGTCATCTTCACGGCTATGTCATACGCTTCTTTGAATTCGCCCAATGAGCACAGTGCCTCGCAAAGCAGGATCCTACGCGAAACTGTCATGGATGTGATCCGTCTGAGCTTGGACAATGCTTCCTCCCCTTCGTCCATCATCAGCAGCGAGGCGGCCTTCTCATGCAGCACCTCGTCATTATCCGGCTCATTCATTATCAGCGCGTACGCATCATCCGCCCTTCCCAATCCTCTGAGGGACATGGAAACGGATAGTTTATCGCCATGCTTCGCAGCAACGACGCGATCCAGTATCCTCTGGCATCCGTCCTCGTCCTCCACCACCTTCAACAGCGAAGCTGACTTCAAAAGTGTCCGGGTGTCGCCGGCGGATGCGACGATCTCGTCAACAAGCGGCCTGACCCTATCGTATTCTTTGTTCTTTATGTGCTCTTGAATGACGGAGAATGCCTTTTCAGTGTCCATCGCGACCCTTCAAGCATATGACGGAAATAAAGTTATTGCGCGAGAGGCGCCGGAAGACGGGGATGTTCTATATATTTCTAAGATATCAGTGAGGTGATGAAGATCAGGACCATCTCCGTATACGGGCTGTTCGGGCGCCATGACCATTGTGTGAACGTTTTCGGTGACGGTATAACCTACGTTCATTCACCGAACGGATGCGGCAAGAGCACACTCATCAGAATGACGTCCATGCTGTTCGGCGGTGATGTGGACGGATTGATGGGCATCCCGTTCGACAGGATGGACATCTCGTTCTGCGACGGTTCCAACATGATCGTCGAGAGGTCGGAGAACAGTATCCTGATACAGATGCAGCGCAACGAGATAGAGACGGAGCTCACGCCGAGCGAATTGAGAACGATCGTCGGGACGACGTACATACCTCCGGAGAGGACGCTCATCGAGTCCGGCGGGAAGGTCGTCAATGCTGTGGACGCGTACGCATCACGACTCTCGGCCATGCTGAGGGATGCGAAGGAGCACCACAATTTGATCGTTCCGCAGTACGAGGACGACACGGATGACGATGAGCTGGTCTTCTGGGCGAAGGACCTTAACGCGAGACTGAACTTCATACGTGACGCCGGTTTTGACGTAGATATACCGTCCGGCCTCAGATTCCCGCCGACCAGATACGACCTCATGGGGTCCAGGAAGGATTACCTGGACCTGATACACGGGATATGGGAGTTCGTCGACAGGAATTATTATCTTTCGGAGTCGATCATTGTGTTCAAGGACGTAATGAATAAGTTCCTTCTTGACAAGAATATGGACGTGGACGAGAACGATCACGTGGTATTCCTTCTGGACAATGGGATCACGCTTCCGTTCGGTAACCTCTCGTCGGGCGAGAGGCAGATATTCATAATCTTCTACAGGCTGCTGTTCGAGGCCGCCCCGTCCTCGTTCGTGATGATAGACGAACCGGAGATCTCGCTGCACGTATCATGGCAACAGATGATGGGAAGGACGATGAAGGACATCGCCCGGCTCAGGGGCCTGCAGATCGTGGTCGCCACACACTCGCCGCAAATAGTTCACGATGACTGGGACCTGGCGAACGAACTGAGGGCTGGACGTGCGTGAGTATCTGGGGCCGTCGGACATCGCCAACGAGATATCGATGAAGCGTTCGCTGTTCAGCGGTTCATTTCTCGTTGTGGAAGGGACCACCGACGCACGTCTGTACGGAAAGTTCATCGACAGATGCGAATGCGAGATAATACCTGCTCATTCCAAGGACAACGTCATATCGTCCGTCAAGGAGATGACGGAACGCAGGAACGACGGAAAGGTCATCGGGATAATAGATCCGGACACCGACACGCTGAGGGGCATCGGCAGGAAGCCTCCGCTGTTCGTGACCGACAACCGTGATCTTGATACCATGCTTGTTAGGAGCGGTGCGCTGGACTGCGTTCTAACGGAATACGCAGATAATGGAAAGATCGAACGTTTCGTCAGCAGATACGGGGAGATACGCGATTCCCTCACCGCAGCCTGCTATCATCTCGGCCTTCTGATGTACGTATCCGAGAGGAATGAGTACGGGTTGTCGTTCAAGGACCTTGACCATCAGACGTTCACCGATCGGAGGAGCATGAGAACGGACATCGATCTGATGCTGAGGGCCGTGATCGAGAACTCACAGCGACCGCGCGCTGACATGCAGACGATAAAGACAAAGCTCATCAAGGAGACGGATGATGAACATGACCCTTGGGATGTGTGCAGAGGTCACGATCTGATATCGGTACTGGCGATAGGGTTGCGGGACATATTCGGAAGCTACAACTGCAAACACATAACATCAGGAGCACTGGCGGGCGCCTTGAGACTGGCGTACGACATATTCGATATGATGAGCACACGTCTCTTCGAGGATATCGAGAAATGGTGCCGAAGTAACGGGATGACCGTATGGGTATCCCACAAGAGGAGTGTGAACCGAGAGGTCATATCGGGCCCTGGTGCGCTCAGATGAATATCAGATATCCTCTTTCTGTATCCCGCCCGAAGTTTCCATTATCTTCTGAACGCGTCTCTCACTGATCTCAAGTATCTTCCTGCACCGATCCCTGAGCTTCACGGCGTTCTCATAGATCTCGAGGCTCTTGTCTAGATCGAGCGAGCCTTCCTCGAGCATACCGACCAGTTCCTCGAGTTTCCTAAGCGATTCCTCGAACGTCATCTCATCAACATTTTCATTCATTTTTGATCACCCCGTTCACCTTTGCCTTAGCGGTCCCGTCCCTCATCGTTATCTCTATGTCCGAGCCCAACGTCAATTGGGATACTGATATCAATGCTTTTCCGTCCGGCGCCCTTATGAAACCGTATCCTCTCTCAAGTACGCTCATAGGGCTGACGGCATTCAGCCTGGCATCCGCGGAATCTGAGCGTGCCCTCTTTTCAGCGAGCATCCGCCGGACGGACGCGTCCGCGGTGTCAGAGAAATCATCGGTCCTGAGCATGTACTGCCCCACGGCATCCCCTGCGCGCTTGGGCGACAGTTTTGCGTCAGCAAGCATGAAACCGCCCTTTTTCAGGTTGAGCAATGATCGTATCGACGAAGACGCGCGCCTGTGAAGTTCGGTGACGCCTTTTATTTCGATGTTCACTCTCTCGCCGGCGCGTTTCGGAGACAGTTTGGAATCGATCACTTTGAATCTGTTGCGCATCCTCTCCACTGACGCGGTGATGTGTCCGTGCGCACGCGCTGCCATATGATCGACGATACGCAGTTCACCGTAGATGTCCGGCAGCGCCGTCTCCGCAGCGGCGGACGGTGTCGGTGCGCGAACATCCGCCACCATGTCGGCTATCGTGAAATCTGTCTCGTGGCCGACCGCCGATATCACGGGAATGCGGGAGGTCGCTATCGCTCGCGCCACCGGCTCCTCGTTGAACGCCCAAAGGTCCTCCGCGGAACCGCCGCCCCTTCCGACGATCATCACGTCCACATCCTGAGTGTTCATTAATTCTATGCCTCTCACGATGGACGCCGCGGCCCCGTCGCCCTGAACCAACACCGGTGCAAGAAGGATGTCGGCAGGGAATCTCTTACCTGCCACCCTTATAATGTCATGGATCACAGCGCCCGTGGGAGATGTTACAACGCCTATTACCTTCGGATATCTAGGTAATGCTCTTTTCCGAGAATCGTCGAACAGTCCTTCTTCCTTGAGTTTTTTCTTCAATTCCTCCAGCGCGGTGTACATATCACCTATCCCGGAACGTCTCATCGTTGCGACGTTGAATTGATACGATCCGCGTGCAACATACACGTCAACGGACCCGAACGCCGTTACTTTGAGGCTCTCAGCGGGTTCGAACTGCAGCGTGTTGCGTGCACCTCTGAAGAGCGTGCACCTGATCTCGCTCATCTTGTCCTTGAGCGTGAAATAGTAGTGACCTGAGGTGTGCTTGGTCAGATTGGATATCTCACCGGAGACCCAAACGTCGTTGACCGATACGGCAGAGCCAAGAACGGCCTTCGCCCTCTCGTTCAGCTCGGAAACGGTTATCGCCGGTGAGGATGACATCGTCTGTGATACCATATCTTTCTATTTGAGACTATCAACGAAAGAGAAAGAAAATATATCTTACCGACCTTCGTCGTCATATGAACGACGATGAGATACGCGCGATCATCGACCCGCAGGTGCGTGATGAACTGTTCGACGTCGTCAAAGAGATACACAACGCACCGTATGCGCGGCTGAACGGCATAGAGACGGTGAGCGTCAGCAAGGATGAGATAAGGACGAGAATGAAATTGATCGATAACAAGATGAACAGCGTCGAACGCGCGCACGGCGCTGCGGTATTCGCATTGGCGGATCACACGTTCGCGCTGGCCGCCAATCTGGGCGAGTATCGTCAGACCGCACTCTCGGTGAGCATCATCTATCATAGACCCGGCATTGGGAACGAACTTACCGCCGTTTCGTCGATGGTCAGCGAAACGAACTCCGTGTCCACTTACGACGTGAAGGTATACTGCGACGGAAGACATATCGCAACGGCAACGTCTATCGGATTCAAACTGAAGGACGGCAGGAACAACTCTCCTGCGCGACATTGATAACGTTTCGATAAATGAGGCTACGATGGATCGGTCAAACGTTTGCGGACAATAGTCTTGTAAAAGCCCGTTACCTTATCCAGCAGAACTTTATCTTCTCATTCTTTTCAACTATATCGAACTCGTGATGATCGGCAGTAAGTAATTCTCCACCTGAGGTTGATGCTTCGGCAAGGGCTATCGAATCCGCGAGTGATATTTTGTAGCTGACCTTCAGCCTACTGGCTTCAAAAAAAATATCGTCCGTGATCTCCTGTTTTACGGATATCGGCGCTGTTTTCAGACTAGATAGCATCCTGTCCGCATTGTCCTTTCCGCATGAACGGTACGTTCCGTAATAAACTTCCATGAGGTTCAGCTTGTTCATTGCGACCGTCACTTCACCTCTCTCTGCACTGTCAAGGACCGCGACAACCTTATCCGTCCATCGTTCCGTGCAATACTGCGAGCAAGGCGCAGGCATCCAGAACGTAATGTTTCAAAGCTCCAGCTCCTTCTCTTCACGTTTGCTCTCTAAGAACTTATCGACGGTCAGGTCCGGATTCCCGGCGAACATTCCAATTAATCCGAACCACTGGCCACGCTCTTCCTTTATCGGCATGATGCAGAACGCTCCGTCCGTTTCTCGTACGCGTACGTTCTCCGTACGGAACTTTCTTAACATCATCTCCGGCAATTCTTTCCGGTTCACCACGGTATCGGTCATGTTATCCGCCTCTGTTAGAGCGCACATGTTTCACCACTGTACGCGTATGTATTCTCTGTATTTGTTCAGGATATTTATAATTAGCATCATCGTCACCCTAGTATCGGGAACGAACTTACTGCCGTTTCGTCGATGGTCAGCGAAACGAACTCCGTATCCACTTACGACGTGAAGGTATACTGCGACGGAAGACATATCGCAACGGCAACGTCCATAGGGTTCAAACTGAAGGACGGCAGGAACAACCCTCTCGCGGGACGATCCTGATGCACTTTCGGTCACCTCCGTGACACCCTTTAATACGTGTAATCAAATGTTCTTCCGTGAAGGCGGCGAAGACGATCGATGAGATATATGATGAGGTGAGGTCTTACGACATCGTCATTTCCAACGATGCTTCTCTCGTTGCCGCGCTGAACAATCGCATCGATGTCCCGTGGATAGGCAGACTTGCGTCCACACCGATGATGATCGCGAAGGATCACGAGGACCTTGTGCTTGAGAGACTAATGGCATCCGGCAAATGTTCGCGGGACGGGAAACGGGGCATAATGGATGACGTGAAGCTTCTGGAAACGGTGACGGAGCTTACGGGATATGACATAAAATTCGTTCACGGCGAGATCGAGAACATAAGAAAGATACGCCGTTACACCGAGAAGGTGGAGAACTTCCTTTTCGGGAAACAGTCAAAGGTCATTCTCAGGGAGTTCGAACAACAGCCGACCTATGAGATGGTCATGTCCGCCTTCGGCGCCGAGGAGCAGGAGGTCGCATACTCCGGAAAGAGCATCGCCGTCATAGGCATCGACCTGTTCAACGATCTGGACAAACATTTCATCCCTTACGATTTCAAGTACACGGAGATCGATATCTTCAAGGACGGACGGTACGACATCGAAACCGTCCATATGGTAGGCAACGACCGGCAGGTCGCTGAGCATGCGATAGACCTCATATCGAACGATATCGCCGAGGATGTTGCCATTGTCATGGACACCAAGGGTGCGATAGCGGATGCGGTACGGTCAGCGTTATACAGGAAGGGCATAGCATTCAAGAACACACTTCCCGCTAGAGACCTGGACAGCGTCCGCGATCTGATGGAATTTGTGAGAAAGGCATTGAACTACGAGATACTCACAGTAGGTGACGTAAGAGAGCTCTTCGCCGGTTACGGCACATCGATCGGTACGAGGCATGACGAGTATCTTCTGTGCAGACATGCCAGATCTGTGGGCGGGAAGTTCGAAGAACTGTCCTCTATAATGGAGAATATCAAGGAACACACATTCTCCGGGCTTTGCGAGCGAATAGCTGATGATTCGCACAGGATCACGATAAAAATGATCCTTGACGGATTGAACATGAACGATACGATGATCAACGAAAGGACAGCGGGAACGTTATCATATCTCATCAACTCCATGGACGGGATAAAGCACAACGCCGAGATACCCGACGATGAGAAGAGGGGCGTGCTCCTCGCGGACTGCACCAACTCCGTCTTCATAGACAGACCGTTCGTGATATACCTGAACATGGACTCCTCATGGTCGTCCCCTGCGGACAACCACAGATACACGGACAGGGACGCCGAGGAAGAAAAGGATGCGATGAGGTTCCAGGTGCTTCTGCAGCAGGGCTCCTCGCGGATGTATATCGTTAACACAATGAAGAACGGGAAGCCGGCAAGACCGTGCATACTCTTCGACGTGTCCTGCAGGGAAGATGATGACGACCCCTTAAAGAGAAAGGAAAGGTTCGCGGACCTCACCAATACCGATGTGATAAGAATTACATGGGTCCGCGGTCCGGAGCCACCACTGAAAAGGATGGTCGGGGACGTTATCCCCGATGATATCGGAAAATTATCCAAATCGTCATTGAACGAGTATATCGACTGCCCAAGGAAGTACATGTTCGGCAGACTGGTCGGATCGCCGGATTCTGAACATACGGTTTTCGGTAACATGGT
>WQZJ01000030.1 GCA_009780795.1 Methanomassiliicoccaceae archaeon | reverse complement strand
CCGAGACCCATGAAGAAGACGTCATTCTTCATAGGCAAGGCATTCGCCTGCTACATCGTATGCGGCGTGATAATGATACTGTACTATCTGGTGTCAATATTGATGGTGTACATAAACGGGGCAACGGTCAACACGACCGTGCTCACGTCGCTGGGGCTGGCATTGCTGTTCATGCTGGGCACGGGCGGGTTCGCATTCCTTATGAGCTCCATACTCAAGAAAGGGTCCACTGCGGTGATCGTCACGATAGCGGCACTGTTCATGATATTCGGGCTGATAGACATGATGTACGAGAACTTCATCGGCGAGCCGACGTTCAGCATAACATACGCGGCCAGTAACATAATCTCCGCAGTATACAGCCTCTCCGGCAGCATGTTCGGTATAACGTCCATGTCGGTATTGGGATCGGCCACTGTCATGATGGCATGGTTCGCGGTGACCATGACGATATCGGCGCTCATATTCAGGAGAAGGGAGTTCTGAGATGGAAGCGTTCACACTCAATACTCTGCTGATCGTTCTTTTCATTCTCGCTAATGCAGGGTATGTAATATGTACGTTGATATTCGGAAAGCGTAGATCGGTAGCGTTACGAACCGCTGGAAAGAGGAAGGCCGCGCTCTGTTACTGCGTTCCGTTGCCGTTTTCCGTGCCGATCGCGGTACTAGTCTATCCTATACTGACGGAGGCACACTATCACTGGATATCCTGCCTGTTCCCGATCGTGGCCGGCTTTGTGATAGGAGCTATACTGTTCGATATCCTTGAATCGAGAAAGATCGAACGGTCCGCGGTGAGCGAATACGCGGAATGATCATCAGGGTCTCTGCTGTTTGAGGCCTATTGTCATTCTCTTCTTCGCATCGAAATGACCTTGTGCGGCCGCTTTCGTATACCACTTCTTAGCCTCGCCCAGGTCCCTCTCGACGCCTATGCCGTCCTCGTAGTACCGTCCCATTATGTACTGCGCCTCCGCATCCCCGTTCTTAGCGTCGTCCATATGCTTCTCGAACGGCGTCATATCGGCAGCGAGCTTCAGCTTCTCCCCGAAGCACTCCTCTATCAGCTTCCGTGAGTATGTGTGACCCTGCTTCGCAGCGCGTGTGTACCATCTGATCGCTGCCGTCTCGTCGGGTTTCGTACCGATGCCGTTGGCGTAATGGTGCCCCGCATAATACTGGGCGAGCACATGTCCTGTGGACGCCGCCTTCAGATACCACTCCAGCGCCTTCTTGTCGTCCCTGCCCGCACCTCTTCCCTCGGAATAGCATTGAGCTATGAAATATTGAGATTTCCCGTAGCCAGCGTCGGCGGCCATCACATGCCACTTGAACGCCTCACCTATGTTCTTGGCGGTACCGGCTCCCTTGCTCAGGCATACTCCGACGTGATACTGTGACCTGTGGTGACCATTCTTCGCCGACCTCAGGAACCATGTGTAACCCTTCCTCTCGTCCCGTTTCACACCGCGCCCGTTCATGTACGCCTCTGCGACGTTGAACTGAGCGGTCGCGTTCCCGTTCTGCGCCGAGCGCAGCGACCATTTGAACGCTTCTCCGTCATCCTTTTTGACACCTTTTCCTTCGATGTACCTCTGCGCGAGGTTGAACTGCGCATATTCAGAATCATGTCTGGCGGCCGCCAGCAGCCAGTTGAATGCTTCTTTCTCGTCCTTCTTCACGTCCCTTCCGTCCGAGTACATGTGTGCGAGCGCGACCATCGCGTCCCTCTGACCGAGCTCCGCCGCCATTTTGTAGAGTTCTGTTGCCTTTTTCCTGTCGCGGTCCGCACCCCTGCCCCTCTGGTGGCATTGCGCCAGTCCGTACAGTGCGTCCACCGATCCGTGGCTGGAGGCCACGGAGAACCATCCGAACGCATAGAGAGGGTCAGCCTCGACGCCGATCCCCTCCAGGTAATATCGTCCTAATTCGTATTCAGCGTCCTCGGACCCGGTATCGGCGAGATCGGATATCATTTCGAACGCCTTCTTCTCATCCTTTGGCACACCTGTCCCCTCAGCGTGGCATCTTATGAGCGCCAGACGTGCGCTCCTATGTCCCTGTTCCGCGGCCTTTTGGAACAGTTCGTATGCTTTACTACCGTTCCTGTCGGTTCCCGCGCCGTTCCTGTACATCACCGCAAGTTCGTGAACAGCGTCGATGTGCCCCATGTCCGCCGCTCTCTCGCATAATTTGAATGACATCTCGATGTCGGGCTGCACACCCGTTCCGTAGAAATAGAATCGTCCGAGCATGTATGTCGCGCCCGCCTTCCCGGCGTCCGATCCCTTCTTGTATCGGCTGAAAGCGGTCTTCGCGTCGAAGTTCCATCCTCTCTCGCCGTACATGGATATGGCGCCGACGGACCTTCTGTCCCCCTTCTCGGCTGCCCGCAGATACCACAGCACCGCCTCCGAATCATCCTTCTCAACGGCTATGCCGTGCGAATAGCATTCACCCATCATGTACTCGGAGGACGTGTGACCGAGATTGGCGGCCATCTCGTACCACTTGAACGATTCCTTCTCGTCCACGGGCACCTCCGTGCCCAATGCATGGTACTGACCGAGCTCGAACATCGCGGTCACATTGCCTCTCTCGGCCTCTGCCTTCAACTCTTCGAGCGACACAGCCGCATGATACGATTGCGAATATATGAAGTTAAAGCTTTATCCCGCTGAAAGTAAACTTTTGCACGTGCTACGTATTATTAATGGGCAGAGGTATCCCTTGAACTATGGGTAAGAAGAGATGGAAGGACCGTAAGGACGGATATTATCTGTACGATGCGGATCCGTTGCACAAATTCATGCCCTTTCTCATGCCCAAACGTACGGAGTGCGAGGTCTACCTGAGAGAGAGCATAGACGTGACCAACGTCCTGGAGTATCTGGAGGAACGTAAGAAGATAGAAGGCAATAACGTAACGCTGTTCTCATTGCTCATGTCAGCACTGGTCAGGACGTTCGCGATGCGGCCGGCGCTGAACAATTTCATCTCCGGTCATCGTCTTTACAGGAGGCACAAGATCGACATCGGGTTCGTGGTGAAGAAGGAGTTCACAGACACCGGTGCCGAGACCGTTGTGAGGATCGCATTCGAACCGTCATGGACGATCATGGAGATAAGCGAGAGGATGTACTCCCACATAAACGAGTTCAGGAACGCCGAATCCGCCGGTGCCGACGGCACGGTGGAGACATTCTCGAAGATGCCCCGTTTTCTCACGAAGTTCGTAGTGGCGTTCCTCAGGTTCCTCAACTATTTCGGAAAGGTCCCGAAGAGCCTGATCGAATCGGACCCGAACTACGCGTCCGCGTTCGTTGCCAACCTGGGCAGTCTGAAAGGGAACGCTCCGTTCCATCATCTGAACAATTGGGGGACAGGTTCGCTCTTCGTTGCCATAGGGGCGATAGAGGACAGACCGGTCGTGATAGACGGCGTCGTGGAAGTGAGGAAATGTCTCGATCTGGCGCTCACTGTGGACGACAGGATAGCGGATGGTTATTATTATATGAGGTCGATAAGGTTGGTGAAGGAGATTCTCGCGGATCCGAGGACGCTTGAAACACCTTTTTCGGAGGCATCGGTCATCAATGAGTGACGCACCCTGGATCAGACATTACGGTAACGTTCCGCCGACGTTGGACTATCCCGCGGATACGGTCTATGATGTTCTGAGGAAAGCTGCCGAAGGTCATCACGACAGGTGTGCGTACGAGTTCATGGGTTCTAAGACAAGCTATTCCGAACTTATGTCGGACATAGACATGGTAGCCTCGTCGCTGGTGGCGATGGGCGTCGGGAAAGGTGACAGGGTAGTGATCTGTTTACCGAACACACCGCAGGCGGTGACGATGTTCTACGCCGTCAGCAAGGTCGGCGCAGCGGCTGTGATGGTGCATCCGCTGTCATCCAAGAAGGAAATAGAATTTTACATCAACGATTCCGGGAGCGAGGTCGCCGTGACCATGGACAGGTTCTGCGGTTCGTTCGACGGTCTCGAGAACACCACGACGCTGAAGAAACTGGTGGTCGTGGATGTGTCCGAGGGGCTGAACCTCTTTTTCAAGATGGCGTATAAGTTCAACTCCCGTAACATTCCCAAGATATCCATGAAGCCGCACATGATCTCATGGAAGGACATGATGTCCATGGGCTTCGGCAACGCCGAACGGGCGGATACAACGGCAGAGGATGTGGCCGTGATACTTTACACAGGAGGCACCACAGGACCGTCGAAGGGGGTGCTTCTGACCAATCTGAATTTCAACGCCACCGCCATGCAGACGTATGTGATGGGGCAGTACGAGATAAACGAGAAGGATGCCATGTTAGGTGTGCTGCCGATGTTCCATGGTTTTGGGTTGTGTATCGGCATGCACATGACGCTCACGCATGCCGCCAGGCTGATACTCGTTCCGACGTTCGTTCCGGACGCTTATGCGAAGCTCATAAAGAAGAAGAGGCCGACGTTCATAGCCGGCGTTCCGACACTGTTCGAACTGATGATACGCAACAAACATCTCAAGAATGCGGACCTCTCGTTCCTGAGAGGTGTATTCGTCGGAGGCGACACGCTCACCGTGGACCTCAAGAGGAAGGTGGACACGTTCCTGAAGGACTGCGGATCGTCATCTACCATCAGAGAAGGCTACGGCCTCACAGAATGCGTGACCGCATCATGCCTCACACCGATAGATGAATACAGGACGGGGAGCATAGGTATACCGTTCTCGGACACGTTCTACAAGGTAGTGTCGATAGGAACATGGGATGAGGTCCCGTACGGGACAGACGGAGAGATATGCATATCGGGGCCGTCGGTCATGCTCGGTTACAACAACCAGCCTGAAGAGACGGCGAACATCCTGAAACGCCACGCGGACGGAAGGGTGTGGCTGCACACCGGCGACGCCGGGATGATGGACGAGGAAGGTTTCATCTACTTCAAACAGAGGATCAAGAGAATGATCATAAGCTCCGGGTACAACATATATCCGAGTCAGATAGAGAATATCCTCGATTCACATCCGCTCGTTCAGTGTTCGTGCGTCATAGGGATACCCGACGACATACGCGTACAGTCCGTGAAAGCGTTCATAGTTCTGAAGGGCGACGTGAACGGCGATGAAAACACGAAACAGTTGATAAACAGATACTGCGCCGAACACATCGCCAGATATGCGATACCGTCGAAGATAGAGTTCATAGATGAGCTTCCTAAGACAAGTGTAGGGAAGGTGGCGTACACCGAGCTGGAGAAGCTGGAAATGAGCGGAAAGGGACTGTCGCCGACCGAACAAGTCGGCGTCCCATGATTTTTAGGAAATCCTAAAACTTTATATCCATGTTCTTGTTATGAGGTATCATGGCCACAGGCAACCGTGAGGATTACCTTCTTCGGATATTGAGGATCACCGATGGAGAAGGTACCGCGAAGACGAATGACATAGCGGCACTCATGAACGTCTCTGCGGCAAGCGTCACCGAGATGCTGAAGGTCCTCGCCGAGGACGGCCTTATAGAATACAGAAAATACAAGGGCGTCTCGCTCACGGAGAAAGGATTGGCGCAGGCGAAGCGGCTCAGAGACAAACATCAGATCGCCGAACGTTTCCTGATGGATGTCCTTGATAAAGATCAGGGCTCCGCTCATGAGGAGGCGTGTAAGATGGAGCACGTACTGTCCGATGAGTCGGCGAAGAAGATGTGCCGTATCATCGGCGCGGCCGATATGACGGAATGCGAGGTCTGCGGTCCGGAATGCCTGAAGAAAGAATCGGGGATACAGCTGAACAGGATGTCCGCCGGCATGAACGGAAAGATATCCCATCTCAAATGCGACAATTCCGAGAAGATAAGAAAACTACTGTCCATCGGTTTCGTTCCCGGCCGAACGGTCTCGCTTGTAAACCGTACAACGAACAACGGACCTATAATATTCAGAATGGGAGAATCGAACATCGCGCTCGACCAGGACCTTGCGTCGATAGTGTTCGTGAACATACAGTGATACGATGGACGAGATACGCGTCACGCTAGTGGGTCAGCCGAATGCCGGCAAATCATCCCTTTTCACAAGGATGACGGGCGTTGGCGTCATAATATCCAATTACGCCGGGACGACGGTGGAGTTCGAGGAGGCCACCGTCACTCGCAACGGCGTCAACGTGCACGTCCACGATCTCCCCGGAACGTATGCGCTCTCAGGGAACTCGGATGATGAGCGCATGGTAATGGACGCGTTGGTCAATGATCCGGGTGATGTGGTCGTCGTGGTCGCCGATGCGTCGAACATCGAAGGAAGCATAGTACTGTGCTTCGAGGTGATAGAACTCGGTCTGCCGACGATACTCGCGCTGAACAAGATGGACCTGGCTATGAAAAGGTTCGATACAGACCTGTCGTTACTGAGCAGGATACTCAAGATACCGGTGGTCCCCGTCTCGGCAAGGTCGGCGTTAGGTGTGGATGCGCTCATGGACGAGATCATATCGTTCAAGAAGAGGACCGCCGCGTTCAACGTGAGATACGACAGCCACACCGAGGAGTACATCGAAGAGCTCACTTCGATCGGCACGATCGCGGGCCTCGACCCGCGCGGCGTCGCCGTGAAACTACTGGAGGCGGACGAATTCATATCGTCGCTCGCATCCGATGAAGAAAGGGAGACCGCCGAGAGGATGGCCGCCGAGTTCGAAAGGAGCCACGGTGAATCGATAAACGTGCACATCGCCAGGGACCGATACGGTCAGGCTGGCATAGTCAAGAACGAGGTCCAGAAGAAGACCGCACGCGAATTGACATTCTCGGAGAAGCTGTCCGATATGACAACTGCCCCGGCCACAGGGATACCGATACTGATCGGCGTCCTTTTCCTGACGTTCCTGACGTTCATAGGCGTGAGCAACTTCCTCGAAGGGCTGATACATGATGCCTACGTCTCCGCTGTCGGCGATTCCCTGAGGGATATCGGCGAACGCATCGGGGGCGATCTCGGTGCCGCGGTGATGGAAGGCATCAACGGAAGTATACTCGCAATACTCACGATCGTGGTACCGTTCATAATGCTCTTCTATGTGCTGTTGGGCATACTTGAGGATTCGGGATACCTTCCGAGGGCCGTCGTCCTTCTGGACAGGACGATGCACTCGCTCGGTCTCCACGGCGGTGCGTTCATCCCCATGATGGTCGGCCTCGGCTGCAACGTGCCCGCAATAATGGCGACGCGCGTCATAGCGTCCAAGAGGGAACGGATCATAATAAGCACCATGATCGCGATGGCCGTGCCGTGCTCGGCGCAGCTTGCGATAATACTCGGTGCCACCGGGAAATATGCCGGAATAGCGGCCGCATTCTCCATATTCATGTTACTGTTGGCAATGATATTCGTCATCGGCATCCTGATGAACAGATGGATGAAGTTCGAGCCCACAAGTCTCGCAATGGAGATGCCCGACCTGTCAGCGCCGTCCATGAAGAACGTAATATTCAAGACATGGAATAGATGCAAGGACTTCTTCATACTCGCATTTCCGTTACTGGTCGCCGGAAGCATAATACTGGAGGTGCTGCTGTTCTACGGGGCGCTCGACGCGATGGTCGGACCGTTCTCGTTCATAACGGGAACGCTGCTCGGACTTCCGCCGATAGTGATAATAGCGTTCGTCTTCGGCATCCTGAGAAAGGAGATGGCGCTGGCGATGCTGATGGTGCTCGCCGCCCCCATAACACTGGCGGATTTCATGACGCCCG
The DNA here is from genome assembly GCA_009780795.1 of Methanomassiliicoccaceae archaeon. Taxonomy (GTDB): domain Archaea; phylum Thermoplasmatota; class Thermoplasmata; order Methanomassiliicoccales; family Methanomethylophilaceae; genus Methanomicula. Next base: position 3,815 of record WQZJ01000030.1, on the reverse strand, counting down.
ATCAGTTCCTGGTGTTCGGTGTGGTCATGGCGCTGTACGTACCGTGCCTGGCGACGGTGGCGGTGCTGTGGAGGGAGTTCGGTGCGAAGAACACCGTATTGATATCGGGAACGTCACTGATCGCGGCGCTCATGATAGGGGCGGGGTTCAACGCCATACTGTCGCTGATATGAGATCAGCGGTGCGCGAACACGGCGTATATGCCGTCTTTGTCGTTCTTTTCGAGTCTCACGAAACCTACCCTCTCGAACTGGACGATCTCCCCTTTCTCTGAGAGCAATGACCTCTCCGATTCGCCTCTCAGGACAGTGCCGTCAGGCATATGCAGTTCCGTAGGTATCCCGGATGACACCCATTGCACCGCACGCACACCCTTCTTCAGAACGGACAGGTCCGTTCCGGCGTATACGGCGGGATCACCGTACTCAAGGTTGCACAGGTCCTTCAGTCTTACCATACCGCCCTCTTTGAATCCGGCGGCATCCGGCGGCGATATCGAGACGGAGATGTTGCCGCTCAATGAGTAATCGCGGGTACCTCTCTCCGGGCGGTCCGGGTGCAGCGGCGCCTTGCCTGTTATACTGTCGATACCGGTGATATTGAACGCCACCGGGTCCTGAACGAAGAAATATCTGTTCGCGCCACCGTCAACAATGTCGCGGTTCATGGCGTACAGAGTATCCCAAGTGAACTGTATGTCTATCGGCTTGACGCCGCTCTCCACCCAGTATCTGCGTATCGCGTCCGCCTTGATGCCGCGTTTCTTCAGCGCTCTCAGCGTACCGGTGCGGACATCATCCCATCCTGTGTAATCTCCTGCTCTTATCCCTTCCTTGATCATCGATGTCTTCAGCACGGAATCAGGTATGCTTACCAGCCCGTAGTGATGGAAGTGCGGTTTCTTCCAGCCCATGTGATCGTACACGTATTCCTGTCTGAACGTGTTGTTCAGATGGTCCTTGCCCCTGATGACGTGCGTCATGCCGGACATGTGATCATCTATCGCGACAGAGAGATTCATCATCGGATATACGTTGTATTTCGTACCGGTGCGCGGATGCGGATGGTCGACAATTCTCAAGGCAACGAAGTCCCTCACGGCCGGGTTCGGATGCCGCAGGTCCGTCTTGACGACGGCTATCGCCTCTCCTTCACCGTAGCTGCCGGACAGCAATCTGTCGTATCTTTCCGACTGTTCATCGGGCAAGAGGTCACGGCACGGACAAGGCATCATCTTCTCCTTCTTCTCCCGCCAGTCGTCGGCGTTGCATGTGCACACGTATGCGTTCCCGGACTCGATCAGTTTCTTAGTGACATCGTAATATATCGGGAACCGGTCGCTCTGTACCATGGTCTCATGTACCTTGACGCCGAGCCACTCAAGGTCCTCAGGTATCATGTCATAGGCATCCGGATCGATCTTCTCAGGATTGGTGTCCTCGAACCTGTTTATCAGTCTGCCGTTATATCTTTTCACATACTCGTCGTTCAGAATGGATACCCTGGAATGTCCCAGGTGCAGCGGTCCGGACGGACCGGGGGCTATGCGCATGACCACTCCCTTCTCCGCACCATCGAGCGCAGGGAGCTCGTACGTCCGCTCTTTCTTCTCCTTCCTCATCATGTCGGGGTCGAACGCCTGCAGTTCCTTTGCCTGCGCATCTTGACTCATTCCGTTGACATCGGCGACGATATCGTTGATCAGCGGTATTATCTCGGCCGATCTCTTCCTCAGATCGGGACATTCTCCCAGTACCTTACCGACGACCGCCTTCGGGTCGGCGGCGCCCTTGAAGAACACGGCGTTCTGAAGTGCATACTTCCTTATGGTATCCTGAACAGGGTCGGACATTGATGTAGCGAACATCCGCCACATATATTATTTTGGTTATCGACCTTCATATTAAATATCAAGGAGCGCATGGAGAATCATGTCCGTCAGGAAGTTTCTGACATCAGATGCGGTGCACAACGACAGAGACCTGGAATTGAACTCCCAGGACATCACGAAGGTGCTCATAGGCGACCAGGATAAGACCGTCCATTTCAAAGGGCTGAACAAAGAAGCTGTCGGTAACCTGTTCTCGACGAGAGCGAAGATCGCCGAGGCCATGAACATAGGTCCGTCACATCTCGTGCAGCACATCTCGAACGCGATATCATGCCCGAAACCAGTGAAGATAACGGACAAACCGGGATTCAGGAAGAACTCCGTCCCGGTGGATCTGACAGCGTTGCCTGCTCCCAAGTATTTCCCGCTGGACGGCGGAAGGTACATCACCGCCGGGGTGATAATAGCTGAATGGGAAGGCAATAGGAACGTCTCGTTCCACAGGATGATGATCGTCGGGAAAGATACGATGGCAGTGAGACTTGTGCCGAGGCACCTGTACACGATGTCGGAACTGGCAAGGTCCAAAGGTCAGGAGCTGAATGTGGCGGTATGCATCGGTCTTCGTCCGGAGGTCCTCCTCGCGGCGGCCACATCGACCGATTACGGTGTCGATGAACTGGAGATCGCGTCGGCCATGTACGAATCGTCCTTCAAAAAGCCGCTGGAGGTCGGGAGATGCGACAACGGCATACTCGTACCTGCGGATACCGATTACGTGTTCGAGGGGAGGATCACGTTGGACAGGATGAACGAGGGACCGTTCGTCGACATAACGGGGACGTATGACGAAGTTCGTGTGCAGCCGGTGATAGCGATAGACAAGGCATGGACGGCCGACAGACCGCTGTTCCATCTTCTGCTGCCCGGAGGCAATGAGCATTATCTGCTGATGGGTCTGCCCAGGGAGCCGATGATCCTGAGAACCGTTCGTCAAGCGGTCCCGAGGACGCATGCGGTGTGCCTTACGGAAGGCGGCTGCTGCTGGCTGCATGGTGTCGTATCGATAACCAAGAACAAGGAAGGTGACGGCATGAACGCGATAATGGCGGCGTTCACCGGTCACCCGTCGATGAAACAGGTGATAATCGTAGATGAGGACATTGACATATTCGATGACCGTCAGGTGGAATGGGCCGTGGCCACAAGGTTCCAGGGGAACCGTATGATCAGAGTGCCTGACGCCGCGGGATCGTCACTCGATCCGAGCAGCGACGGAACCACATGGAAGATAGGCATAGATGCCACCCGCCCGCTGAACACGGGCGCGGACAAATTCAAGAAGGCCGTTCTCTGACACGGCGGTCTATCGTCTCGGACCTCTTCGGTCCGATGCTGATTATCTCGGCCGGAACCTTCAGATAACCTTCGATGAACCGGATGTACGTTCTGAGCTCATTCGGCAGAGCATCATATCCTTTCTCTGCGATCCTTTCAGAACACTCCCAATCGCTCCATCCGTCGAACTCCTCATAGATGGGTTCGGCACGTCCGAGCCTCGCCAGAGATGCAGGGAAATGTTTCTCTCCCTTCCCGTCGATCTTGTAACCGACGCAGACCCTTATCCTGTCATACCCGTTCAGAACGTCCAGTTTGGTGATCGCCAGTGATGTTATCCCGCATAATCTTACGGAATGCTCGGCAGCAACGAGATCAAGCCATCCGCATCTTCTTCCCCTTCCGGTGGTGACACCGTACTCCCCTCCCTTCTCCATGAGATGTCTGCCGGCATCCCCGTGAAGCTCTGTCACCAACGGACCTTCGCCGACCCGCGTTGTATACGCTTTCATGCAGCCGAACACTTTCCCTATCCGGTTAGGTGCAACACCGCTGCCTGTGCATATGCCTCCGGCGGCGGTGTTAGAGGATGTCACATACGGATATGTTCCGTGGTCCACATCCAACATCACACCCTGCGCACCCT
>WQZJ01000029.1 GCA_009780795.1 Methanomassiliicoccaceae archaeon | reverse complement strand
TTACGGCATTAATGCAGATGGATCGAAAGTTACCGTTATCGGTGACGTCACGGTCGATGGCACGAACGTATGTGGCATCTATCTGTATCCTGGGTCAGAAGTGATCGTCAGCGGTGAACTGAGCATCAGTGGCGATGGATCCAAGTACATAATATTCCGCGTACAGGGTGGCGATAGTATGGCGTTCGGACCGGAGGATCATGATGAGACGACCACGATGGAAGGCTATCTCATGTACACTTACGGCGGTTCAACGATCTGGACGCTGATCATCGATGATACTGATGACGGAGGTTCCGACGGAGGCTCTGACGGAAGTTCAGAAAACGATCCTGAAAAGACGGACGCGAACGTGGTACTGGTGATCGCGGTCGCTGCCCTGGCAGTGATGTGCGTGGGGGCGTACTTCTTCGGAGTAAAGAAGTGATACCGAAAAACACTAACAAACGGCCGAAAGGCCCATTCTTTCTTTTCTTGATCGAATGACACTATCTCTCTATTGTTGACCGCGGCATAGGGTGACCGACGATAGAGAGGGCTTTTGTATATACCAATGTTATTTAGTATACTATATATAGTAAGTATCCATTATTCCATTGGTTATAGTATTTAACGGTACTGCAGCCAATGGGTGATAACATGAGGGAACAGAAGATCAAAGATGTGAAGGGCGGAAATACGCTCCTCGCGGTCGCATTGATATCGTTGCTCGTAACGGCATCGATAATGATGCTTGCCATCCCCGGCGATACGTCGTTGGCCGGATCGGAGGAAGAGGAGAAGTATGATCCGTACGCGAACCTGGAGCCCACCTATGTCATAGGATCGGGCGATGTATATGAGAATATAGAAGAACTTTTGAATGATATTGATGAACTGGTCGACGGCGACATCATACAGTTGGCGTCCGACGTCACTTGCTATGTGTCCTTTGAGATCGATGGGATCGATATAATATTCGACCTGAACGGTTTCGATCTGAAATTTGATACGGAAGGGTTCGGGATAACCGTGTCCGACGGGAAGTTAGCGATCGTCGGAAAAGGCACGATGGACTTTACCGGCGACGGCATCCGCGCCGAAGGGACGGCTGAGGTGATCATCATAAACAACATCACTGTCGGCGGTCTGCTGGTCAACGGCATAGATGCTCGGGATTCGACTGTTGTCACGATCAAAGGCGACATCACTGTCGGCGGTCTGCTGGCCAACGGCATAGCTGTTTGGGAATCGGCTGCTGTCGTGTTCACGGGCAACATCGCTGTCAACTGCAATAGCAGCTACGGTATCTATGTACGATCCGACACCGAGGTTACGGTCATAGGTAACATCACCATCAATGGCAATTACAACTACGGCATCTATGCAGGATCGAATTGTGAAATTACCTTCGATGGTAGCATTGTCGGCACCGGTGACCAGAACACAGGCATCAGATTGAGTGGTTCCAAGGCCGTCATCAACGCAGACATTGATATCGACGACAGGTTAGCAACAGGAATATATGCTATGGATTCAGCCGATGTCACATTCACGGGCAACATAATTGTCAGCGGTACATACGCCAAGGGCATAAGTATCGAATATTCATCTGTTGCCACGGTCATAGGTAGCATCGCCGTCAACGACGGATATTGTGGCATCAATGTACGTGAGGGTGAAGTTACCTTCAAAGGCAACATCGCTGTCAGCAGCGATAATGGCTACGGCATCTATTCAACAGAAAACAGCAAAGTTACCTTTGACGGTAGCATTAACGTTACCGGTAAGATAAATATAGGCGTCCTACTGAGAGAATCCGTGGGCATCATCAACGGTGACATCACTGTCAATGGTCAGCAAAACCACGGTATCAGTGCAGAAGTTGGCAGCGAAGTTAACTTTGACGGCAACGTTGTCGTTAATGGCGATAACATGGGCATCAGATTGAGAGAATCCGTGGCCATCATCAATAGTGACATCACCGTCAGCGATGGAAGATATGGCGTCGGCATATGTGTTGAATATTCGACCGAGGTTACCTTCACGGGTGACATCACCGTTGAAGGCCACTGGAGCCACGGCATCCATTCAATGGGAGATAGTAAAGTTACCTTTGACGGTAACGTTAGCGTTACCGGCGACCTCAGTTCAGGCATCCACGCGGACGATTCCGAGGTCATCATCAACGGCGACGTCACTGTCATCGGTTACTACGTCGAGGGAATATTTGCCAGTGGTTCGAGTGTGGTCACAGCCACAGGCGACATCACCGTCAACGGCGAAAAGAGCGCGGGCATGTTTGTTTGGTGTTCGGCTGTTGTTACTTCCACAGGTAATATCGCCGTTACCGGCATGCTCACCAAAGGCATAAATGCCGAGGAATCGGGTATGGTCACGATCAAAGGCGATATCACAGTCAACGGAGAGGGGAGCCGCGGCATATTTGTGAACGAGGACGCCATCGTTACTGTGAACGGCGATATAACCGTCAACGGCGACCATGCTGCCGGCGTCGAAACAGAGGATGGAGGTAACGTTACACTCAATGGTGAACTGAAAGTCAGCGGTGAGGGCGGCGTGTACATACTCATGATCTCTTATGACGAAGACTGGAACGTCTATGAAATTGAATTGGACCATGATGATCATGAAGACATCACCTCGAAGGATGGTTATCTGACGTACACGGACGGTGTTTCAGTTGTCTGGATATTGGAGGCTTAAAATAGGTTCTGAGGTAGCTGTGAACATCGAACAATAACCAGGGGGCCGTATCGATGAGTGTCGAACGACACCTGTAAGCAGGATGGGAAAACTCTAAAAACGGCCGAAAGGCCCATTCTCTTTTTCTTATTCGACCGAGTGATACGATCGCTGCTACGGCGGCGATCACGATGAAGAATACCTCCGACAGCGGAAACGTCAACCCTAATTAGCTTTATTAGTATAATATTTATAGTAAATATTCTTTCATTCTGTAAGCACAGTGATCCGACAGAACCGTGATCGACCGGTGATTACATGAGAAAACATGAGATCGAAGGAAGACGAAGCGTACGCACGTTCATTCCGGTCGTATTTGCGGCGATGTTCATCGCCGCTGCGGGTATATCACTGACCGTTGACAACGATCCTCAGCAGTCCGATGATCACACATATCTCGGTGACGGGATGACTTTCTTCATAGGGGACGAGGGACTCTATGAGAACTTGGAGGGCCTTATGGATCACGTCAAGGTATTGTCGGACGGCGACCGTATCGTATTGACATCGGATGTCGAATGTTTTGAAACATTCAAGATCAACGGAAAGAATATAACGATAGATACAAGAGGTTTCGATCTGAAATTCACTATCGGTCAGTACACGTATGCGATCGACGTGCGTGACGGCAGTCTCGATATAATAGGAGGTGGTGTGATTAAATCTAACAAAGAAGGCATTCGAGCCAACGGAGTAGCTGATGTCATTATTAACAGCAACCTAGATTGTACCATGGATGCAATCCACACCAGAGACTCGGCGAGTGTCATCATAAATGGTAACGTTACATCTTTCTCCGGCGATGGTATCTATGCCACGAATTTATCTAATGTCGCCATCAACGGTAGCGTCACGTTTGATGGCATTGTTGGCATATATGCCAGAGATTTAGCCACCATTTCCGTCAACGGCGACATTACAATTCTTTTTGCCATGACAGGTGTATATGCTGGAGACTCGGCCACGGTCTCTATTGATGGGAGCCTTACAGCTAGAATTGCAGAATTAGGTGCTGGAATTTATGCCCATTATGGCGGGAAGATTACCATAGATGGCAACCTTACGATCGATGCTCATAATGCATACGGAGTTTCTCTTTATGAAGGTGGAGAAGTCACTATCGATGGCGAACTTAGCGTCGGTGGCGATGGCCATCATCCAATTAATATGCAATATTTAGATGAAGGATGGGGCGTCTATATAACCACTTTAGGATTTGAAGATCATACAGAGATAACCACAAAGGAAGGATATCTGACGTACACGGACGGCGTCTCGACGTTATGGATAAAAGAAGAGGAGGAACCTTATGATGGCGGTTCTGATGGCGGTGATGACGGAGGGTCCGATGGTGATCCCGATGATGGATCGGATGGCGGTTCTGATGGCGATCCGGGTGAGGGATCTGACAGAGATCCCAAGGAAGGTCCTAAGAAGAGCTCCGGAGCTGCTCCCGATATGGTATCGGGCGGATTGTTCGTGGCCTCAATGACCGCGTTAGCGGTAATGTGCGTGATGGTCTACTTCTTCGGTGTGAGAATGTGACTCTGGTCAAAGATCATCATCTGTTAGCAGGTCGCAGTCCTTCCATTCACCGTCCGGTTCGAGAAAGAAATCATACATCTTCTCCCTCGCCCGACGTTGGAGAGTTTGTACCTTATGAAGTGATATCTTCAATTCCTTCGACAGATCGAGAGGCGTCTCTCCGTATTCGGGGCCCATGAGTGCGCGTGCCTCCTCGTACGTCAGTCCCGCGGACTCCTGCAGGTCGCGGACCACTTCCTCTATCGGATGTCTGAACGTCTCCATCATGTGGCGGATGTCTCCGCGGCTTAGATATTTTGCCTTAAGCGCTCAGCACCATGTACAATATGAACGCCGTCACTGCGATGAATATCACAGACGTCACCATCGACACGAGGAACATCATCCATCCCGCGTGGTCGTCCTTCTTGGCGGAGAACTTCGTCACGTAGGCCATGAACACTCCCATCACCGCGGATATGACCGGCAGCAGGAATATCTCGTATCTGCTGCCCCATCTGGTCACGTCCCCGCTCAGTCCGAAGTGAGCGGGCATCGGGTCCGGAAGGGATGGGAACATTATCAGCGCCATGACCATCGGTATGAACGATGTCACGTAGATCATGATGTAATGGGTTCTGGTCAGTTCCTTATCCATGGTGCGTGAACGGCGATGAAGGATTAAAGTTTGTGCTCAGACACCACGCTCGGCCATGAGCACTTTGATCTCTTGCTCGTTTATCCCGACCATCGCCTCGCCGAGTCCTTCGGAAACTTCCGCCAGGACCTTCGGGTCGTCGTAGCTTGCGACTGCCTTGACTATCGCAGCCGCCCTCTTTGCGGGATCGCCCGATTTGAATATGCCGGACCCGACGAACACCCCGTCCGCGCCCAGCTGCATCATCAGCGCCGCATCCGCCGGTGTGGCAACCCCTCCGGCAGCAAAGTTAGGGACAGGGAGCTTGCCGTGCTTGTGCACGTACATGAGGATGTTATACGGAACGCCGAGTGTCTTCGCTTCCACTGATAATTCGTCTTTCCTCATTCCCTTTATCCTTCTCATGTCGGCGTTGATCTTCCTCATGTGACGGACCGCCTGCACCACATCGCCCGTACCGGCCTCGCCCTTGGTCCTCATCATGGCCGCACCCTCGTTTATGCGACGAAGTGCTTCGCCGAGGTCCCTGGCCCCGCACACGAATGCCGTGCTTATCTCTTTCTTGTCAACGTGATACGTATCGTCCGCGGGTGAAAGCACCTCACTCTCGTCGATACAGTCCACCCCTATCGCCTGAAGTATCTGTGCCTCGACGAAGTGACCTATCCTCACCTTCGCCATCACTGGTATCTTGACTGCGGACATGATCTCCCTGATCATTCCTGGGTCGCTCATCCTCGACACTCCGCCGGCGGCCCTGATATCCGCCGGGATCCTTTCCAGCGCCATGACGGCACGTGCGCCGGCAGCTTCAGCGATCTTTGCCTGCTCCGGTGTGGTGACGTCCATTATCACTCCGCCTTTGAGTTTGTCCATGAGCTCCGAGTACCGGGTATATTTTGATACGGCCATAGTTATTCGAAAAGGAGCAAAGACCGCATACTATATAATCAGTGACGCGGAACAGCCAAAAACCCTCATGGACACCTTTACGTTAACGATGAAGAGTCTTAAAACAAAAATGAGCGGGGACAAGAATATACGCTCATATGTTATTCATACCCTCATGAAGACGGAGTCGTACGCGCAGATAAAGACATCTGCAGGTGTCCTGTATTATTGCGAGTTGAGCGGGGCGGTCACGTATTTGGGTTTCGAGAAGAAGATGACGACGGAAGTTACCGGACTCTACCTGGACACGATGGACCAGATAAAGGAATACCTTAACGGCAAAAGGACCAAGTTCACGATAAAATTCAAGGTCGAAGGAAGTGAACTGCAGAAGAAGGTCTGCAAGGCCCTTCTGAAGATACCTTTCGGTAAAACGAGAACATACAAGGAGATAGCGGAGGACATCGGCGAGCCGGAGGCGGTGAGGGCGGTGGCCACCGCCATCGGAAAGAATCCGATATCGATAATAATCCCGTGCCACAGGGTCATCGGCACCGACGGCAGTCTTAGAGGATACGCAGGTGGCATCGAATTCAAAAAATTCTTGCTGGAGAAGGAAGGATGGAAAGCCCAGAAAAAATAAGGGAGAGGTTCCTGGCGAACGCTGACATCAAGTACAGGACGTTCAGCGAGAAGGTCGTCGTTCCTTCCGAGTCGCACCGCATAGCGGGTATAAGGATGCCCGTGATCCGAAAGTTCGCGAAGGATATATGCGGAGGCGACTGGAGAACGTATCTCGATAGTACGAACGATGAGTACCATGAGGACCTTCTGCTCAGAGGTTTCATCATAGCACGCGCCAAGATACCTGAGGAGGATCGTTGCGCAATGATAACGGACTTCGTTCCGATGATGGATAACTGGGGCGTCTGCGATTCCTTCGCATCCGAACTGAGGGTGAACAGACGTAACTCCGCTCGTATTTGGGATATGATCCTGCCGTTCCTTGACTCTGACCGCGAATTTGAGGCGAGGTTCGCGATCGCCATGATGCTGTTCCACTTCATGGATGATGTTCATGCGGATGATATCATTGCGTACATGGATGCCGTGAGGAACGATGCATATTACGTCAGAATGGCGGTCGCCTGGTGCCTGTCCGTCTGCTTCGTGAAGTTCCCCGAGAGAACGACCGCATACCTGAAGAACAGCACACTGGATAAGTTCACTTTCAACAAGACGCTCAGTAAGATCACGGACTCGCTCAGAGTGTCCGGCGACGTTAAGGATGAGATCAGGAAGATGCGCCGGAAGTGATCTCGGACGCTTTTTCGATCTCCTCGTGAATTGCGGCGGCGTTCGCCTTACCTATGCGGGCACCCGACCTCTCGTACCATGACCATCCGTTCATCTCAAAATGTTCCTTGTACTCTTTGGCTGTGACCGCTGTCACATTTCCGGGAAATGCGTCATTGTCAAGCAGCACCGCCATCATCGCCTTCGGTACGAAAACGACAACACGATCGAACACCCTCGATACGAAGTTTATCTTCGATGCGTAGTCCTTGCGAACCTGAAGTTCATGATATGCCTCCGGTGTGTCCGTTACCTCGGGATAGGGCATCACCGTATACTCACCGGGAACGAATCCGAATCTCCCTGATATCACGGCGAACGATACTTCGCATATCTCCGATAAACGAGTACAAAAATTCCTGACCTCGGTGACGCGTCCTCCGAACATGTCCTTGGCTGCGCACACACCGTCGCTGAGGAACACGGACGAATCATTCGTTATCACCAGTACCCTCACGGGATCACCTTCCGCCGGAGAAGCGGAACGCTATGTTGCAGTTGCCCTCATGCGACACCATGCACGGGCCCATGGGCCTGTTCGGATCGCAGGCGGTCCCGAACATCGGACATTCCTCCGAACGTATCAAACCTCTCAGTACCTCGCCGCATCTGCATCCCTCGGGCTCGTCCTCCACCTCCGGGACGTTCACGAGTATATCTTCATGCACCTTCGAGGCATCATGCATCTCGTATTCCCTTCTGAGGTCGAGTGCGCTTTCGCGTATGACCGGGAATCCTCTCCACGCCCTGTCCGCCGTTACGAACGTCTTCGCAAGCAATTCACGCGCCTTCGGGTTGCCGTCCCTTCTCACCAAACGTGAATATTCGTTCTCCACCTCGGCGCGTCCCTCCTTTATCTGCTTTGCGAGCATGTATGACGCCATCAGCAGATCGAGCGGTTCGAATCCGGCAACTACTTGCGGCATCCCGTACCTTGCGGAGAACGGCTCGAATATCCCAAGACCGGTTATCACGGAAACGTGACCCGGCTGAATGAAACCGTCCACCTTTATCTCGCCCATCTCGAATATCGCTTCCAGCGCAGGCGGCACTATGCGATGGCAGCTGTACACGGAAAAGTTCTTTGGAACGCCCTTACTGAGCGGTACCGCCGTTGTCGGTGACGTGGTCTCGAAACCGACGGCCATGAACACCACATCCTTCTCGGATGAGGATGCCGCTGATACCGCATCCTCTATCGAATATACGATACGAACGTCCGCTCCGTCCGCCTTCGCGTCGCTCAGCGACCCTATGGTTGTCGGAACCTTCATCATATCGCCGAACACGCATACCGTCTTCCCGGATCTGGCTAATGTTATCCCGGCCGCTATCTCGCTGCTTGTTGTAACGCATACGGGACATCCCGGGCCCTGACGTATCTCCACGCCGACGTCCTTCAACAGTTCCTCGAGACCGAAACGGACCATCGTGTCCTGATGCGTTCCGCAGACGTGCATAAGTTTACAATCAACGTTCAGCCTCTTGATCTCACTGAGTATACGTTCCGCCGTCCCGCCGTCCCTAAATCTGAACATCCGTCGCCTCCTTGATCTTCAGCGACCGTATCATGCAGGCCATTCCCTCCGTCACGTTCACCGGACCGCCGCACACCGGACACGCGAGCACAGGAACGGAATGATCGTATCCCTCGCTCCTCAGTATCTCGGCGGGTCCGTCGAAATCGCATTCCCTACATCTCAGACGGATCGTCTCACGTTCTATCACGAGTTTCGCATCCGCCAGTATCGTGTCCCTGGACATTATCTCGAACGCGAACGATAACTGATCGGTACCCAGGTTCGTGAGGTCGCCTATGACCAACGTGAGTTCCTCAACGGAATCGACGTCATGCTCTGATAACTCATCCAGAGCCGCCTTTATCATATCGCCCATGACGGAGACCTCGTGCACATATCGTCATTGGCATCATACATTAATTCATTTGCATCATCGCCGAACATACCGTGCGTCCCTGTAGGTGCCGACCTTCCTTATCTTTTCGTCTTTCAGTAATTCGGATATTTTCGCCTCTATCGTTGTCACGCTGACATCGGGAAGAAGTTCCATTATCTCTTTCTTCGATATCGGAACTATGCTGTTCAGGATCGTCGCCTCGATGCGGTTGGCCTTGTTTATTTTTTTGTTGCCGATGACCATGAACCGTTCGTCCAGTTCCTTGTAGCATGAGGAAAGGACGAAAAAGAAGTTCTCTATGAACGGAACGTAATCGTTACCGTTCGTATGCCAGTTCTCGGATGATCTGCGCAGAGCCTCGTAATATCTTCCTTTGGACCTGTTTATCTCTTCCTCGAACGATATGTACTTTCCGACGTCCATGCCGTTGTTGAACATCAGAAGAAGCGAAAGGAGTCGGGATATCCTGCCGTTACCGTCCGTGAACGGATGGACGCAGAGAAGGTCCAATATGAAACACGGTATGAGTATCATCCTATTGATGCCACTGTCCTGTGCAGCGTCCGTATATGCAAGTATGAGTTGTTCCATCGCCGCCGGAGTGTCCTCGAAGGATACTGGTTCGAACACTATGCGCCTCATCCCATTCCGGTCCGTACTTATTATGAGGTTGTCCGTTCCCTTGTACTTGCCGCCTCCCTCTTCCGTATAGGACATCATTATCCTGTGCAGATCAAGGATCAGATCCTCCCTCATGGCGATGGATGCGTGATGATCGCGTATCATGTCAAGAGCATCACGATATCCGGATATCTCCTTCTCATCATGACTCACGGGTGCGCTGTTACCGTTCACGATCTCTGCCATACGTTTATCGGTGGTCACTATCCCCTCTATCTCGTTGGAACCTTTGACCGACATCACTCTGGCCACGGATGCGAGTGCTGAGAAAATATCCGCATTGTTCTTCTTTCGTTCATCCTCTTTGGACCTCAGTATCTCTATCTTATTGGTAAGGCTCAGTACGCCTGTGCTGATCCTGAGACCTTTGATGAAGGAATAATCGAAACGTCGCATGTTATCTGCCTGAATTTGTATGTATCTGCATATATATTATGGTGTTTATATGCAGATAACTTTGATTATAGTAGTTTATCTGCATATTTTTTTAAAATTTATATGCAGAAAACTTTATTGACATGAGTTCTGCGTCTAATGCCGTTCCCGATCTCGAACGATATTTCGAAGCATCTATTCCGCTTCTTCCAAAGAGTAGGTCCTTTCGCCTGAGCTTTGCTGTTCGGCAAGCGCTAAACGTACTTTGAGACGAAGCATCTCTTCCTCAAATGTTTCCAAATTCATCACTACCGCCGGAGGCGCTGTGTGTACAGCATCCTCCGTTCATTCAGATATCTCATATGGATATTAAAGTAATTCTCATGCGGACCGTATGTTCACTGTCACGTCGCGGATCATCTGCGCCCGTCGCACATATCGGCTACCGGACACCTTCCGCATCTGGGATTGTTCGGAAGGCATATCGTCTGTCCGTGTCTTACCAAATAGCGGTTCACGTCAGACCATCTATTCTCAGGCGTTATCTTGACCAATTCGAATTCCGTCTCGTCGGGAGTGCGTGTGCTTACCAATCCCATGAGATTCGATATCCTGTGAACGTGCGTGTCCACGCATATCGCCTGTATGCCGAATGCGTACGACCTTACGCAGTTCGCTGTCTTTCTGCCGACCATAGGAAGGCTCAGCAATTCTTCGGTATCGGACGGTACTTCGGAACCGTATCGTTCCGCGAGTATTTTGCAGACCTTTATCAGCGCGGTTCCCTTCTGCATCGGGAAGCCTGCCGGTCTTATCAATTCCGATATCTCGTTGACATCGGCGGATGCTATCGCCTCCGCGGAATCGAATCTTCCGAACAATGCGTCCGATGCCTTGCGCGTGTTGTCGTCCTTCGTCCTCTGGGACAGTATCGTCGCCATCAGGACGTGGAACGGAGACGGGTCCCACTCCGGTGAGAGGCCTTCGGACGACCTTCCGGGATACGCTCCCGGTCCGTGCTCTTTTGATAATATGTCTAAAATTTTGATCATCTTCTCAGATATGCTATCGCCTCCCCTGCCATGAACAATGATCCGGTGATCAATAACGTACCGTTCCCGATCATAATATCGATCGCGTCCCTCACGTTCGCGGTGACGCATACGTCATCCGAATATTTTCTCATAACGTCCGCGAGTCCCTCGGCAGGCATGGCCCTCTCCGATGCGGGTGCGGTGACGATCGTTCTCAACGATATCTCGGACAACGGACGGCATATCCCGTCCGCGTCCTTGTCGCCGAACATCCCCAGTATGAGGTTCACCTTACCATAAGTCTCTAAAATGTCGATGGCCAGCTTCTCCGCTCCGCCCGGAGTGTGCGAGACGTCCACTATCACGTCATCATCGGGGAAATAGTCCATCCTGCCGTTCCATCTGACGTTCTTCAGTCCGTTCCTGATGTTGTCGTCGGACACACATTCCAAACGTCTTATACATTCGATCGCGACCGCCGCGTTCTCCGATTGATACCTTCCGGGTATGCCTATCTCGTATTCGTTACCGAGATACGACACGGACGCGTACCCGTTCCTGAATGATGTTACGTTCACGTCACCGCGGCGG
>WQZJ01000028.1 GCA_009780795.1 Methanomassiliicoccaceae archaeon | reverse complement strand
TGTGCTTCCGCATGTCCCTGTTCGGCGGCTTTCATATACCACTTCAATGCCTCATCCGGATACGATCCTGTCGTGTCCTTGTTACACAGAACGCCCAAAAGGTATTGTGCTTCCATATCTCCGTTCTCTGCCGATTCTTTTATGCTGTCGAAAGGTTGCATAGATAGAGAATCTCCGGCTTATTGATATGTTATTCGTTCCGTAAACACGTTCCGTTATTTTCGGTATTTTGTGCTGAAAAGGCATATGGTTTTTGTATTGAATATCGTCATTGTTTCGTTTTGTTCACGACAAAATTGTGAATTATTGGGTTTTCAGCCCTTATATAAATAATACACGTTCCGTGAACACGTTCTATTATCGTATTCTTTTGATGTGCCTATTATGTGAAATATGCGTTGAATGTCGGCAGCGCTGTGATGAACTGAACCGAGAAAGATCGGAACCTGCGGATCACTCCGTCTCCGCCGCTGCCTGCTTTTTCCTCGGTTCCTTGCGCGCGACCTCGGTGCTCTCGCCTTCGTTGCCGATCTCGCACAATGTGCATATCTCTATGTCCCTGACATCCACGTTGTGGAAGTAACTCTTGGCCTCCGTTATGTTCTCATAGCTCTTTCTGCTCTCGAAACCGTCATCATATTTTGTGTAAACCTCGTACATTGTCTTTTCCTCCTTGTTCTGCATCCTTGTTTTGCAGTTTCATATATTGTTCTGTCTCATTCCTTCCTTCTTCTTCTACTTTCTTCTTTCTCTCCGGAGGATCGGTCTCAAGACGCCCCCAAATGTGCACTTTAACGTTGTCCCCGTCATACTCTACATCCATATACGATTCCTGGTAAACGATGGACATATTTTCTAATTCTTCCGTCGCTTCACGGAACGCCGTGAATATTTCATCTTCGATCTCCCGTTTGTCCAGAAGATAGAGCATATCGATGAGCTCATCGACATCCTTTTCGATCGTCTCCTCATCGTCCTTGAAACGATCCAGTGTCTCACGGAGTGATGTGAACTCAACGTTACCGAGCTTGTCCCATTTCCTGATAGTGATGAGTGCCTCACGGAATGTGGCGATGTTGTCGGTCATGTCCCATTCTTCCGGGTCCACGTACTTCTCCTTCGCTCCGAGTCGTGGAACGCATTCTCCGAAGTGTGCGTCCGCATACTCTGTTACTCCTTCGTACGTTCCGCTCCACCATCCTTGATCCTCTTCGAATCCGTCGCTGTTCACGAAACTGGCGTCTCCCCATACGCATCCGCTATTCTCGCCGTGCAACTCATCCTTTACAATCTCCATGAACTTGCCGTTCCAGTTCTCCTTGATACTTTTTCCTCCACGCCAGCTCAGTATCTTCTCTCCTCTCTTCCACGCCTCGAACACCCTCTTACTGACGTAAATGAAGGTGTGGGATGAGGAGCTGTTAGTTTCGAATACCGATCCTCTTATTGTCATTTTCATATCTATCGCCTCAATCCAGCTGACCCCATATGTGCACAGTCACTGTTCTCCCGTTATCGATCACTTCCATGTACGGTTTCTGCAGGACGCAATCATGATCTTCTTCAGCGCCCCAATCCTCTACTATGTGTTCTTTCTTCGCCTTACATTTCCAGACTGTAGCGTACCCAAGCTCCGAGACGTATTCCAGCAGATCCTTGTACCTTAATATCGTTCCGCGCCATCCTTCCTCCTTCAACTCTTTTATACTCTTTTTTATGGTGAAATCGCGTTCGCCGTACACAGAGTTGTAGAAACCTTCTGTGATTATCTTTCCTCTGTCGCGTTCGTCGTCTATCAGGTAGACCTTGCCTTTCTTCCACGCCTCGTACGTTTCCTTGCTTACGTGTATGAACGTATGTGATGATGAGCTGTTCGTTTCGAACACCGACCCTCTTATTGTTGCCCTCATCTGTCTTTTCCCTCCTCTCTTTTCTTTTCGTCCCCGTTCATAGCATGTGGTCCATCGTTCCTTTCACGACGGCGAACATCTCGTCTATCGTATCTTTGATCCCGTACCGTTCCGATGATGTGCTTGTTGCCGCGAATTCTTTCATTACCATGTCCACGTACATCGTATGTGTCGCATCACTTCCTTGATAGCATGCGTCCCATACGTTCTTTGTGACGTGATCCTTTACGTTCAGCTGCCTCAGTGCCAGATTGTCGAATGAGACCACACTGAACTCTTTGAATAGTCGTTCTATGTTCCCTTCCGTTTCTCTTATCCCTTCGTCAATCTCCTTTCCGTGCTTCGCGTGGTGTTCCGTTCCGCGTCCCCAGTTCTTGTATCCCAGGATCAGTAACTTCAGCCCTTTCTTTCCGTATCGGTCGATCACCCTCATCGGGGTGTGCCCTGCGATCGCGTGAAGCACTGTGTTCCTGTGACCCCTCGCGAAATCGCTGACCTGTTCACTGAACTCGAAGTGTATCGACACGCCTATCCCTTTCACCAGATCCTCCTTGATCCATTTCCTGATCGTTTTGATGTTGTCGATCAATTCCCTTTCGTGTACCGTGATATTGGCCACTATTTCCCTGTCTCTGAGATATTGGAGGAACGTCTCTATCTGCGGATGTGACGTCACCGAACCTCCGCCCACGGCGATCTCGGTATGCGGTCTCATCGTCCTCATGAATGTTTTATCGACATTTGAGAGGTCTGCGTGCTCCCCGTCCGATGTGCTGTTCTCGTGACACATCGCACAGCCCATTCCGCAGCGGTTGGTGATCTTCATGTCCACCGATTCAGGGAAGTCGGCCGAGAACTCATCGTCCATCGTTGTCCTGATCTTAGTTCCGTTATGGATGTTGATGAACACGCGGACATTACCGTTCGTGTATTCCCTCCAATCGTTGTTGCTTGACATTTTATCCTTCTCTCTGCGCTCTGCATACCTCTTTCTTGGTCTCCGACAGTATGAATCCTTTCACGCCATCCCTTATCGCTGCCATCATCTCCTTGTCCGGTGCGGTATCGAGGTATCTCTTCTTGTACCTGTCCTCGGTGTCCCTCAGGTAGTCGTCGAGCATCCTCCTCATCTCGGTAAGCGGGAACTTTCCGTTCCTTATGTCCATCAGGAGTTCCCGCTTTTCCTTCCCTTCGCCGTTGTCGTCGTATCTTATCGCCTTTTCGAAGCTCCGATGGTCCGCGAACCATCGGAGCACGGAAAGGATCCTGTACGCCTGCATCGCCTGTTTGGTGTCGTAACCGTGCATGTCGACCAGGTGCTGAGTGTTACCGGTCCCCTTTTCCAAGTATTTCATCCTGTTCAGGAACATGCCCACGGACGAGGCGTAGATATACGGAAGGTTCATACCGGCTATCCTCTCTCTGTTGTCATAGAGCAGCGAGTACATATCGCCGTTCATGATGTTGTTTCGGGAGAATATTATCTCCACATACGAGGGATTGGACTTGCACAGGAGGTCGGGAAGCTTACGGAGATCGTGCACACGTATCTCGTAGCCGTCGCCCTTGATCTCCTTCAGGTACTCGTTCCTCTCGTACATGTCGTCCAGCGTCGGCATCGCGAATACGATGAAGTCATGGTCGGAACTTTCGGTATGCAGGTTGTAGTTCCTTGAGCCCACCAATGAGCATATCGCCACATTCCTGCGGGTCTGCTTCTCCGCTATCTCTGCCGCTTCACTTACCTTCATCTCTTTCCCTTTCCTTCCGTGCGTGTCCGCCGTTCCTGTTCTCTTCGTCATTGGCATGTTCGCCGTTCTCGTTCTTCCTTTCTCAGCCTCGGTCATCGTTCACCGTCTTTTCTTTCATTCTTCATTCTTTGTTCTTCGTTCTTGTGTTCTCAGGATCTCACTCGCCCTTCTTCATCAGGAAGACGTTGCTGATCGCTTTGAACGACGTTCCGTAGTCCTCCGTCCTGTAGACGATGCCTTCCCTGATCGTGTCCTTGTTCAGCACGGACATTCCGTCGCTCCTTGCGATGAGTTCCTCGATTGTAAGATTCTCTTCGAACACGACCGTTCCCATGTACGGTACCGCGTCCAGTCCGTGCGCTTCGCAGATGTCTTTCATCTCCTCGTACGGAAGTCTCCTTCCGGCGACGTGGATGTTGAACACCTTCAGTTCGATGTCACCGTCCGGTATCTTGTACGGGTTGCCTTGGATACCGCATCCGATCACCTCTCCCTGTATCGTTACCGACGCTCCGCGGTCCTTTCGAACTCTTTCGAGCACATCCTCAACGGAATACTTCTCGAATGCCTTCTGCCAGCCGCTCCCTTCGTATCTGTGCGACTGTCTGATCTTTCCGGACCCTCTGAAGAGCAGTGCCATGTTCCTGCTGGCGACGTACGTCTTTCCCTTACGGTCCGTGTGCGCGGTGAACGACTGACCGTCCACCTTCTCCGTCGCCGTCAGCGCTATCTTCTTGGCCTTGAGGTCATTGAACAGTTCCGTGAGATTCTGTATCCTCGCCTCGTCCGTCTTACTGACGCCCATGTCGAACGGGCTGGGCACGTGGCCCTTCTCCTGCGTCTCCATCTTCCAAGGG
The DNA here is from genome assembly GCA_009780795.1 of Methanomassiliicoccaceae archaeon. Taxonomy (GTDB): domain Archaea; phylum Thermoplasmatota; class Thermoplasmata; order Methanomassiliicoccales; family Methanomethylophilaceae; genus Methanomicula. The sequence goes on along the minus strand of WQZJ01000028.1, from coordinate 7,452 downwards.
AGTATGAACTGCAGGAACCTCTTCCAGATCGTGAGCTTCTCAGGCCTCTTCTTCCAGGGGTTCTCCCATTCCTCTCTGCGGTCCGCATACTCCTCATTGTGTATTATTGCGAGATCCTTCCCTTCCTTCCCCCTGTTGAAATATCCGGTAAGGTCCGTTCCAGGTCTGTGCTTCTTCCGGTCATCGGGTACCTTGAAGCATATCCCTTGCGAGTATGAGCCGCCGAACTTTCTCGTTCTTATTCGTACGAAGCCGAATCTATCTGCGTCTTTGGCCAGTATCTTGAACGGTTCCAGGTTGGTGTTCAGCCTGCTGTCTATCTCAACGTAGACGACGTTGTCGCCCACACTGAACTCATCCTTGCCGATCACCACGCTCCATCCGAGTACCTTGGCAAGGACTATCCTGTCCTTGCCTTCGATAGGCCGTATGTCCGTGATCGTCTCAATATGCGCCAAGCTTCTCTCTATGTTCATGTCAACACCCCCTCCCGCGGTTCCTTGTCGGATCTTCGCGTTCAGGCAAAAATCGGCAACGGGACCTTGTCGAGGGAGGGCGTCAGCTGGCCTCCGCCGCGCGTCCATGTAATATTTTTGCACGTGTGTCCTTCCATCTTACCCTCACCTCCTTTTGTCCTGTTGTCTTCCCCATCATTATGAGGATGGATGCACGATATCAGACCTTATTTATATATCTTGTTTTTCGTAGTAAGTGTAATATATGAAATAAATGTTACATTTCCTCATATGTCATCCGGCCGAAGAGAAAGAGTGGTACTGTCATGCGTAACGTTCGAGACGTACAAGGTCGTCGATCCCATTGTGCATTACGCAGCCACTAAAGTGCATCTGATACACTTTACTGATCGTTCCAACGAAAGGAATCGGATATACGATGAGTTCTACGAACAGGTCTGCAGGATGATCAAGAAGAATCTTCCGAAGGCGGAGATCATAGAACATGAAGCTATGGTATTCGATTTCACCACCATGCTCAGGACCGTTCTGAACATACTCGGAAGCGAGAATGAGGCAGACGTCTTCGTGAACATATCCGCCGGTACATCGGAGTACACTGCGGCGGCCGTCATCGCATCGATGATGATCCCCGGTACCGTTCCGTTCTCCGTCAGCACAAAGGAGTACAGCATCCCCGACGGCGATCTCAGGAAGATATATTACAAGAACGACGTCCCGCTCGGTCTGACCGCCGTCACCAGGGAGCCGAAGGCTTTACCGCATTACAGGATAGATGTCCCGGACGAATATTTGGTAAGAGGGTTGAGAGTGTTGGACAGGAAGAACGCCGAGGAGGGCTCCGTCAGCGGCACCGCCGTCATAGATGCGCTGAAGGCGCACGGCATATGGTACAGGAAGGACAAACCCAAGGAGACGGTCGCCGAAGGGAAACGATATGAAGCGGTCTGCTACCAAAGGGACTTCGTCGACAAGTGGAAGGATAACGGCTGGATAGACAAGGACCGTAAAACAAAGAAGTATTTCGTCACGGACGCCGGAAGGATCGTGTTGGATACGTTCTATACCACGTGAATCGATGAGAACAACGGAGCTCCGTTGTTCTCGTTCCATTTACTCTCGTATCGGGACATGGGGTAACGAGTTATTTGTTCATCCTTTGTCACATACATAGTATAAATACGTAACAGCAAGTGTCACGGTGACGGCGTCTCGTCCTGCGACAGGACTGTATGTCCGTCATCGTTTCTAAACCTTGAGTTCGAATGGTAATGCACGAAGGTAGCTTCATTTATCTCGTCATCACGTAGAACATTCTCTTATAGTTCTTTCCGACAAACTCCGGAGACGTTCCGAGAATTTCGAAGCCGTGTTCGACATATCTCTCTTGTAATTTCTTAATGTTACAGTCGAGACAGATGATGTTTCCTCCGACAATATCTTGAACATTCTTTATCAGAGATTTTACAATAGGGAGAACGACATCTATCATTCCCGTTTTCGCACCTTTCATTTTTGCTATGTGCCCTATCAGATATGCGCCTTTTGGCCGGTCGAAAGATATGTTATATTTTGCCCTGGTATTCTCATCCAATCCCGATTCTTCCGTGAAGGAAATCGAAGTGACAGCTATGGAAAAGTACGCTATGAGAGTGTTTTTTCTGAATAAAAGGTACGTTCTGTTTATGTCCTTTTCATGATATTCGATCGCATTATATCTAATGAACCTGTCCATGTCACTGTAGCCACAATTGAACGCAGACAATAGCTTGGAGACCTTATTCTTATCATGCTCAATGAGATCGCCCAACCTCAGCAGGACGAACTCACTCGTCGAAAAGTCCGGATTCAAGGTACTTCCTTCCTTCCTCAAGAAGTTTGTTAACGTCAGGAAGCGTTTCAACTCGACCTACGGAAGTCTCATATCCTCTAATGAGTCTCTCAGCCGTGACCTTGTCGGAAATGACATATCCCACTTCTAAAGATTTTGTTGACATGAGACTTAGTTTAGACACTGCGTCGTACTATTAAAATAATACGCATAACTCCTTCAAAAAGGTCGGAGCATGACGTGTTTTGACGATTTTTTAACTGTCAGAAAGTACACTTCCGCGAACCTCAAAAACGCACGAAAATTTTTGAGCCAGTATTTGGAGTGGACGGTGCAGGATTAGAACTCGCTGCCTCTGCCATATCAAGATAGAGGTCTTTCGGTTCATTTATTGACGAGAACTTATATAATCAGGATGTGTGAGGAAACTAATGAACAGAAGTCCCTCGTTGACCTTGGCGATAGGGTATCTGACGCTGATCGCGAGTCTTATTTTGGTCATCTGGGGGGCTGTGATGTGTTTCAATCCTTCCGATGGTATGCAAATGTTGGTCGATACCCTCAGTTCCGTCGGCATCAGCATCTCGCTTGCGGATGCGGCCATCGTCGGGGGCCTCTCCCTGATAGGCATGGGAGTGGTTGCGATGGGGATAGTGATGATGGGCATGAGCCTTTTGAAGAACGTTTTGAGAGGCCGGAAGATCTTATGGTTCATCGGGATCGTACTTTACGCCGGATCATTGATACCCTGTACCTATACTTTGGTCACGAGCATCTCGAATGGCGACGGCGTGGGTCCTGCGGGACCGTTCCCTGTGATCGTACCGATATTGGTTGTATTGTATCTGCTCAGACCTGAGGTCAAAGAACGTTTCGGGTTCTGAATAAAGACCAGAATTTAAGATATAACTAAGTGGACAGGGCGAGATTTCCTCCCGCAGTCCTAACCTGGACAAGTAGTCATTTTGCGTTGATAAACCTTCCCTTTTGGACACTGTGATCGGTTTTCGCGATCATTGGTGAATCAATGGTAGGAGGTGAGAACAAGAGCACACATGCTTAATTTTTTCTCCCTAACGGAGGAATTTCTGATACCAAATAAACTGTAACCGACCGAAAGGTCTAGCAACAAATACCACAAGGAGTAACAAACATGGTAGTGAATACTAGGACAAAAACCGCTTTGGACAATACCACAGCGGGAGCAAAGCAGACGAACAAAACACACGAGGACATCAGGGAAAGCCTGCTGTACTTCCGGTTCGAGAACATAAGTTCCGGACTCGGAACGAAGCAGGTCTTTGACGACGAACTGGAAGAATACGGACCCGTTGAACCCCAGTTCTACCTGAAGTTCGGCGACAAGTACGCGAACGTCCCGAAGACCTCCGAAGCGCTCATCGCCCTCGGAAAATACCTCATGCAGGTAGGCGAAGCCATAGAAGGCGTGGTGTTCAAAACACACACCGAACACACATCCGCTGACGTTCAGAACGCGAAAGAGAAACTCGAGAAGTTCAGGAAGGGATCCTCATGACCGGGATAAAAGGCGGAACGACCGGCGGAGGATCGGGGAACAAGCAGATGAAGCCGAAGCATAACTGGTTCGGCAAAAGGCACAGCGACCGGCTTTCGGTGTTCGCATCATCCGACTTCAAAGATGACGGAACCCTCCATCCCATCCGCGTGAACCTCAAAGGTTCGTACAAGGACAAGCAGGGCAACGAACACATCTCGTACGTTGACATCTCACCGTACGACCTGGACGGAGTGATCGAGGACCTCGTTACCGCAAGGGACCTCAACGCACAGCACTTCGGAACCTTTGAGAAGAAGGGATCGAACGTCAAGATGCCCGCGGAAGGACTTCTGAAGAGAAGGTAAGACCGGAGGGATCCAATGAGCAAGAAAACATCAACGGCAGCCGCAAGGCCGCCCATTTTTCCCAACCTTCCGGAAGGGTTCGTTGAGACGGTAGCCGAGGCAGTCATTTCAAAGATGACGGCAGCTCCGAAAACGGCACCAGCGAGAAGAAGGTGCATCATGGAAGACATCGTTCGTGTGTACGGCAGTCTGGAGGAATTCCTGGACGACTACATGGACGATTATCTGGGAGACTATCTGTATGAGGACCTGACCGACTACGTGACGGAATTCTTAGGAGATTACCTGGACGAATACCTGGGCGAATACATAGACCAGTATCTCAGCGAACATCTGCACAAGTACCTGATAGAATACTTCGAAGAGACACCGAAGAAAGGATACGGAAAAGGACCGAGAAAGAAAGCAGGAAAAGGATCCGAACAGGAGCCTGAACTCAGAACGAACTCCGAAAGGAAGACTGGAAAAGACCCAACACGCAAACCCAAAAGGCTGTCAAAGGATTACGAGAACGACGGCATAGACAACAACGGCTGGGACAAGAAATTCAGGGAGGACCTTCCGTGAATGCCTCAGCAATGATCGCCGTCATCGCTGCCATATCTATGGCGGCCGGAGGCGCAGGCCTCATCCTCATGTCAGAGGATGCATCGGCGGATGAGTACACGGGAGCCACATTCAACGTGACGATGGTCGAAGGCACAACGTGGTCATACACCCCAAGCTACAGCCTGACGGGCGTGACCACAACGATCTCCGGAACCGCAGCGTCATGGCTCTCGGTCAGCGGCAACACGATCTCGGGAACAGCTCCCGCAGTTACTGACAGTTTCACATCGTACACGTTAACGATAAAGGCGGAAACGACCAACCCGACACAGACAGCGTATCAATACGTGAACTTCACGGTCTACAGAACACTCGTCCTGTCAGGCGGTGCACCGCAGATAACACACGTCGGCGCATCGATGAACATACCGCTGACGGCGAATCACGCAGGCGTGACATGGTCGGCAACAGACCTACCGGCCGGACTGAGCATCAACCCGAACACCGGAGTGATCTCGGGAACGATAACCGCAGCCGGAAACAAGACGGCAACGATAACGGGAACGCACATCGCGTCAGGACAGGTCAAGACGATGAACATAGAGTTCACGGTAAGCGGAGCACTCAATGCGACGTCGCCTGCGAACATGTACTGCATCAACGGCGTACCGTTGCCAACGAGCACGAGCGACCCCGACTACTACCGCTTAACGGCAAGCCTGTCTGGTGTAACATTTGCACTGAAGTCCGGCAGCGTCTCAGGACTAACGGTCAACTCCGACGGAACGATAACCGGAACACCGACCTCGATGGGCGACATCCAGCTGGTCATCACGATGACACACGCTGCGTCAGGTCAGACGGTTGACTTCGTTCTCACGGTGCATGTCGTTCCGCAGCTGACGTTCGGATCATTGCCCACGGGGGCGATACTGGTAACTCCCGGATGAGGTGATGTTCATGAGAACAACAACCAAAACCTTTGTCTTTCTTTCCCTCTGCCTCGCCGCAAGCGTTCTGTTTGCGTCAGCGTTCATATCACCTGAGGGAACAGACAACGGATACATGGCACTCGAATCCGGAGTGAACAACAATCAGGGCGAGTACTCAGCATACACGTATACGTTCAACTTCGCGTTCGAAGGGACCGATGCCGAGTCCATCCTCTGGGACTTCGGGTTCAACGATTCCGACGGTTTTCCGGTGAGATCCACCGAATGGAATCCGAACATGACGTTCCCCGCAAAGGGAACATACATCGTTACCCAGATTGTCACCAACACCGTGGGATCATTCGTTTCCACACTGACGGTGATCGTCCTCGGAACGCCTGAGGTCGTGTTCGATTCCAACGGAGGATCAGCGGTCACAATGCAGTACGTGAAAGTTGGATTCGATGCAACAGAACCCGCTGACCCGGTCAGAGAAGGACATACCTTCGCAGGATGGTACTCCGACTCGGAACTGGCAACGGCATACGACTTCGACACACCCGTATCAGAACACACGACGCTGTATGCGAAGTGGACATCGGACCCGGGCACAGGCGGCGAAGAGAACGGTAACGGGAAGAAATTCCCTCTGATCCCCGTGGTCCTCGGACTCGCAGGGCTGTTGTTACTAGGGGCTGCATGTTTCACCTCAAAGGGCAATAAGGATGGCAATAAGGGCAATAGGAGCGAAAAAAGCGAAAAGAACAAAAAGAGCGAGGAGAAGAAGGCAATGCGCCTCGCAATCGGAGGCATATTGCTCATCGTGGCAGCAGTCTCTCTGTACATGGTCGGCGTGACCGATCTGGACTCGCTATTCCTCCTTCTGGAAACGGGGGCCGCGACATGATCTCCAAGAACAGTAAGATCGCGGCGTCATTCGCCGTCATCCTGTTGCTGACGGTCGGCACGTTCGCGTTCATCGGAGCTATGGACAACGATGACCCAGACTACGAAACGATGGCAACGCTCGGGAATATCCCAGCCAATGCCATTCCCGTATCTTCGGCGGCCGATCTCGCACGTGTAGGCACCGGACAATCATCCGGCGGACATGTGTGGTCATTGGGCGCATATTACTACCAGACAGCGAACATCACGCTGAGCGGACTGTTCACACCGATCGGTTCGTCATCGTCACCGTTCACCGGCACGTATAACGGTCAGCGATATTCAATAACCGGGCTGGCAGTGAACAGTACGTCGAACATAACCGGTTCCAACAACGGAGGCGGCATGTTCCTGTACGTAAGCGGTGCAACACTGACGAACATTGATCTGAAGAACGTCAACGTCATCGGAGGGATATACCACACCGGCGGGTTGGTCGCAACGGCCGTGAACAGCACGATCTCCAATTGTGTTGTGTCAGGCCTCGTGAACATAAACTACAGCGGAGGCGGTCAATCCCCCACCTACCAGTGTGTGGGCGGTATCGCAGGTGTTGCATACAACTCGACAATCGAGAAATGTGTGAATTACGCAAGCGTAAACATGTACGGACGTTCCGGGAACAATCAGGGTACGGGCTTTGCAGGCGGTATCGTCGGCGGAAACGCCAACAGTACAATCACAGGTCCCCTGACAATCTCGCAATGTGCGAACTTCGGTTCAATATACGCGAACACGCAGCTGAGTGCCATAGGGATTCACGCTGCGGCAGGCGGGATAATAGGAATGGCATACGGTGCGAACGGTGCCAACCTTACAGTCAAGGACTGTT
>WQZJ01000027.1 GCA_009780795.1 Methanomassiliicoccaceae archaeon | reverse complement strand
TGATCCGCTGGTCTGACTTCTCGCTCCTGCCCCTCCGCCGCCATTCGAACCGTGGCCGCTGTTCGCGTTGCCTCCGTTCGAGTTTATTGTCACCCCTCCGATCGGTATCCCGTGGATGCTGCCCGGGAGCACAAGGGCGGAACCGCTTCCGCCTCCGCCGCCGGAGCCGGAACCGACACCGCCGTTCGCGTTGGTCCCGCCGATGCCGCCGTGTACGCTTGCACCGACACCTCCCCATGCGCCCGCGTTGAATCCGCCACCGACACCTCCATTGCCCCCTTGCTGCCTTATGGGGTTGGTATTCGGACTGTTCGTCCCCGCACCTATTGTGCTTGTCGCTCCCTCTGCGGTCGCAAGAACCGTCATCCCCCTAAATATCTGCGTCCCCGCACCTGAACCGCCGGATGCACCGCCAGCACCCGCGACGTACGTGTACGCTGAAAGGATACCGCTTGTTATCTTCAAGATGGTCATCTCTCCTCCGCCGCCGCCGGCTCCGCCGTTACAGCCGAAGAGACATGACCCCACTGTCCTGCCGCCGGCCCCGCCTCCCTGAAGGTAGAATGTCAGCTCTGTCACGTTTGCATGTTCCGGTATGTTTATCGTACCTGAACCGGTCCATATGTATGAAACGGAGTTCGGCATCAGGATCTCCGTCCTCTCCACCAATTCCCATCTGTCGACGTTAATTGAGAGCTTACTGGCGATCCGGGTCATATCTTGACCCCTTCGCTCCATGTTAGAACTCTGCCGAATATTGCTACCATATACCAACTATTGGCTTTGAACAGAGGAGGTTCAGGGAATATAAATTCAATCGTACCCGAGATATATAGGGGAGTTACCTGTGACGAACCTGTCTTGAAGATGTACCTTGCCTCATCGTCCACGTATTCTGAGGCACCCGGTGGAGCCGGCGAACCTGTTATCAACATAGTGTTGACATCCGATATGAAGAGTACCGTCCTTCCTCTGTCCGTCGTCAGGTTCATCTGGACCGTACCGCCGTTGCGTGATATCCCTCCGTTCAATGCCGTCGGCACGATATTCCTGTTCGCGTCAAGCATCAGCACATCCCTGGCGTTTCCTGTCGACTGGATCTTATCTAATTTCCCGTTCAACGAAGTGTTCGTGTTCGCCGGAACATTGTTGACCTTGCTTTTATCCGTTGCATTGTAGTCATTGAGGCTCAGTCCCCTGGTGGTTCCGTTGCCCAATGCGATCTGATCCGTTCCGGTCACATGTGCGGCCGCGTGGGACGTCGACGCTCTGCCGTTTATCTGCGTTTGAGGGTCGCTCGTAAAATTCACGTCCGTTCTCACACCGTTCACGTTCACGGCCGATTTTCCGTTGGCCGTGCCCATCGCTGTCGTCGCCGCATTGTTCGCCGCATCAGCGATATTCTTCGCATTCGTTATCTGCGTCTGCGGATCATCCGTGAAATCAGTGTTCTGCTGTACGTTGCCGTTGATCCTTATTATCGTTCCGGTCACATCGGAGACCTTTATCGCCACCCGTCCGGACTCGGCCGGCGGAATGACCCATGTCTCGCCGTTCGTATCCGTGACTATCTGTGTCTCTCCTTCCTCGGGCGAGGGCAGAAGGTTGTCGGCCTGTTGTTTGAACGATATGCTGTCGTCATCCCGCCAGTTCCCTAAGTTCAGGTTATCGGCGGTTATCGGAGTGCCGCTGGCAGTAACGATGCCTTCCTCTTTGACGATATACGCAAGGACCTCATTGTCGATATCCCCGTTGTCCTTGAGGACCTTTATCCTCCTCCTTCCGGGGAACTCTGTCTTTCTGTTCTCGAACTTCATTTTTTCCACCCTTTCAGATATTTGTGACTGCAGCCGTGTGACACTGGATGCTATTGATGATCAGCTCGTTGCAGCATCCGTTCAAAGATCGGCTTGATGAAATTCGTATCATTTGGCATTATATCTATAATCGGTTCAGTGAACCGGTTCAGTTCCCTGAAACGTTGTTTTAGATTCGATGCAACGATTGAAAAAGATCTTGTTATTTTATTCATTTAATTACGATTAAGGGTCAGATCCTGTGAAAATGACCATTCTATGATGTCTCCGCGTATACCGATTCATTGAACGGAATCGGTTCAGTGAACCGGTTCACCGAACCTGTAACGGATGTCTTGAAGAGAATGGATCGAACATGATGTCACTCTCAGTAGGGACCCTATGTCGAGACACATAGTTACTTTAATCCCCCTAATAATGTTGCATTTTACCCTATAAACAAATTGCTTTAATCCCCCTAATAATGTTGTATTTGTCCCTATTAATGGAAACAATGATAAATACTAGCGTCAAGATGTATTGTCATGGAAGGTTTGAATTTCCTTTCACAAAAGGACATCGAAGGTTCATACCGTAAGCGTGTGATCGATCCTACGATAGAAAGAATGTTGAGAACATTCGGAGGCGTGCTGATCACAGGTCCGAAATGGTGCGGAAAATCGTGGACAGGAGTACATCATTCCGAATCCTCGATAAGTATTCAGAATGAGGATACGGCCGAATACGCAAGACTCAACCCGGAGAGGACATTGGAAGGTGAATCACCGAGACTTATAGACGAATGGCAGGAAGTGCCCAAACTTTGGGATTATGCAAGAGGCGTCATAGATTCGTCCGTTCTGAAGGGAAGGTTCATATTCACGGGCTCCTCAATACCTTCTGACCGAAGTACGATGCACAGCGGAACCGGAAGGTTCGTGCGTCTGCATATGCGCACCATGTCCCTCTTTGAATCAGGTAACAGCAACGGGGAAGTGAGTCTTAACGACCTTTTCGGAGGTAAAGAATACGAATCCGTCGAATCATCTATGGACGTTCTGACGGCAATGCGCCATATATGCAGAGGAGGCTGGCCGGCGGGGATCAATCTGAGCGATGATGATGCCAGGAAGATCCCGGGAGCGTACCTCGCCTCCTGTCTGGAAGCGGATTACGTACGTATTGACGGAAAGAGGCGAAGTCCATCGACGATGCGTTCACTCATGGTCTCCTTGGCAAGGAATTGTTCCACGCTTGTGAAGAAGTCGGTCATGGCTAAAGATATATCAAAGGGCGGTAAACCTGTGAAAGAGGAGACTGTGGAAACGTATTTGGACGCTCTGCGCAAGACGTTCGTTCTTGATGAACAAAGACCGTGGGGTCCTGAGATAAGAACGCGTGCCAGGGTCCGCGGACCGGTCAAATACCATTTTACCGATCCTTCGCTTGCCGCCGCGATCCTGAAACTTACTCCAGAACGTTTGTTAATGGATCCGAGCTTCGGAGGTTTTCTCTTCGAATCACTTTGTTACAGGGACCTGTCGGTTTATACATCTTCCATGGGAGGAGAGGTTTTTCACTACAAAGATAACACAATAGAAGTGGACTCAGTGATAGAACTTGAAGACGGGCGATGGGCAGGAATAGAGGTGAAACAGGGGACGCACGATTTTGATGAGGCTGCAAAAAACCTATTGCGTCTAAAAGGGAAGGTGGTATCGAGACCGTCGTTCCTTGCGATTCTGACAGCATCAGGGAAAACGGCCTACACGCGTGAAGACGGAATCCATGTGATACCGCTGGATTGTCTCGGGCCATGATTATGCTCTCAGTAAAATATCAAACTCTTCGCAAATTTGCAAACGTCAGGACTCTGAGGAGGTCGTGTTGACCGCCCCTGTACACCGAGATGGCCCTGCCATTCTTTCGTTGTTAGTGTTTGAGAAGAGAGAGTTACCTTATCCCGGTATCGTATCCGAACGAGATCAACCGATGGCGTTGCGTATCTCGTCAATGAGTGATTTCAGATCAACAGTGTCGTTCGGTCTGTCCGCCCTCCATACATATCGTATCGTCATATCCGCACCGACCAGGACGAATCCTCTGTTGGTGAAGCCAAGGACCTTCGGGTGTTCGGGATGCGTCACTATCATCCCGTACGCTTTGCTTATCCTCTGCTCTTCGTCGAAGATGTGATCATATCTTGATTCCGTCCTGTCCATCCATTCCGTGAGAATATCTACGTTATCGGGATTGAGATGGAACATCTTTATACCGAGATTCTCGAACTCTTCGAACATCTCGTTCATCGATGCGATGTATCTGGTGCAGGTCATCCCGAAGTTCACGGGATAGAAATAAAGAAGTATCGGCGTCTCACGGACGGCCGATGACAACGTGAAAACACCGTCTCTCACACGTACCGCCGTGAAGTCATGCGCCTTATCTCCTTTCGTCAATTCTGTCATACCGATCTCCCGTTGTATCTGTGAACGGCGTCCGACATTATCTTTATGTTATTCAGCGGTGTCGCTCTGTGTAACGAACAGGAACACATGAACACATGGTTTTCGTTCTTGCATGCGTTCAGGTACCGTATCGTCTCATTCTCTATCGTCTCCCGCGGTCCGTTGAGCAGTGTCGGAACGACATCCGTTCCGCCTAATATTGAACATCTTTTCGAGATCATTGACGCTATCTCGAACGGGTCGTTCTCCTCGGCGAACTGGAAGCCGTCTATGCCTGTCATTATCGTCTCCCGGAATGTGTCCTTCGCCTCCGGGTACGTGAACACACCGTGCGGATGGAATATTACGGGATAACCCATCTTGTGGATGATGTCTGTCATTCTCCTCAGATGCTTTATTGAGAACTCACGATAGATGTCGCATCCGAACATGTCCGGATTGTCCGTCGCGGATGCAAGGAACACACAGTCCATCGAACCGGCGGCATCAAGTTTTTCCAGGAACGAAAGAGAATGGTCCGCACACAACGTTATGATGTCATCCAACAGGTCCTTTTCGGATTCCATGTGCATGATCATCGTGTCCATTCCGGTTATCGTTCCGGCCTTGGTCAACGGCCCTTCCACGTTGGCGACTATGGCGACGTCCGGCATCATTTCTCTTACGGCAGAATAGGAACGTAACGCACCCAACGCCTTCCCGGCAGGTTCCAGCGGGATGTCCGGTATCTCGGCGATATTCTCGAACGGGTGTTTCACGGGGATCGGTATCCCGTACTCAGGATACCGGACAGTACCGCCGAATGCCTCGATATTGAACGCCATCGTGTGTATGCATCCTACGACCGCGTCCTGCCCGCAGAACTCCCTGAACGCCTTGACGGCCGATGCGGACAGCTTGTGATCATACTCCTTCGTATAGACGTCGGTCGTTCTCACGTTGATTACGTCAAGCCCTAACGTCAGATCGCGCAGGAACATCGGAATGTACTCATGCTCCTCCTTCATGACGCATGAGATGAACGTCTCCTTGGATGATGCCACGTCTTGTAATATCGATGTGTGAAATTAACTTATCTGTTTTGACGACATCGTATACGGTATCACGGCCGCTGGGAAGGCGGCGGCCTCTTGAGACTCAAGTTTTCAAACGTGAGGATAGTCAGGCCGTACTCTTCCCATCGACGATCCTTCGCCGGAAACATATGTACATTCGGTCACCCCCCGGGCAGGCTTATAAGCCTAATCGTGCATCATAGAAATAGTGACCGGTACGTAAACACGATGGTATATCTCCACATAATTTCCGACCGGAAGACATGATAAAAACAGAGGCATTCTCAATGAACGATGATGAAAAGAGGATACGGATACGCAACAGCACGAGCGATTTCTTGATCTTCTCCAAGGAGAACGGCGGGGACGGCGTGGATGTTCTGTTAGCCGACGAAACGGTCTGGCTTACGCAAAGATCGCTGTGTTCCCTTTACGATGCTGCCAAAAGCACCGTGTCCGAACATTTGACAACCATTTTCAAAAATGGGGAATTGTGTGAAAATTCAGTTGTTCGGAAATTCCGAACACCTGCTGTCGACGGTAAACTGTATGAACAGAGTTATTACAACCTGCAGGCCATAATTGCCTTGGGATTCAAAGTGAATTCTGACAAAGCTATACGTTTCCGTTCATGGGCGGCCGACGTGCTGGCGGATTTCGCATTAAAAGGATACGTTCTCGACAAAGAGAGGCTGAAGAACGACGGAATATTCTCCCAGAGCTATTTTGAACGTTTATTGGAGGATATAAGGGAGATACGCATTTCGGAACGAAAATTCTATCAGAAAATAACGGACATTTACGCAACATCGTTCGATTACGATCCGAACAGACCGTTGACAGCTTCGGAGACGTTATCGGTATATCGGTCACGTAACACGATTGAATCATCCTTTCGGGATCTGAAACACGGAATTGATTGGAGACCGGCCAGATGTACCTCCAAAGATGCGATCAGAGGTCGTATACTCATCTCATTCCTCGCGCTTTTCTGTATGTCGATGCTGCGTTTCCTGTATCCCGAGTTCAAGACGAAGACGGCAGGATCGATATCCGAGGAGTTGAGCGCATTCGCACTTACGGTCACGGACGGAAAAGGTGACGGAAAAAGGCGCATATGGAGTAATTTCACGACGATAATCCGCCGATTATGGTGCGGAGAACGTCCTGTACCGGTGCCGAAGGCACCCGAACAGGCCGTTCTGAGCCTGTTCGGATGACGGAAAACAGTAACTGAGAACGCGGAACCCGTCCGCACACGGGGACATTATTCAGCGGATGCAAGGTCGATATTGGACCTAAGTGTCAAACTCGGGCTATAAATAAAAACCTCATCCGTTCGTTATGTGAAGATGACGGGTTGTCTCCTCCCCTTTGTCTTTTCATTCATTTTAGCTGGGATGTCCCGACGCGAAGACTGTGTGACGGCATCACGGACGTTGCTTCAACGATCTCTTTATCTCTGTGATCAATTCCATCGGATCGGGGACGTTCACCGGGATGTTGGTCCGCCATGTGTAACGTATGACCATGTCCTTGTCGATAAGGGCGAAACCTCTGTTCGTCATACTGTCCGTTCCATCTTCCTTGTAGTCGTTGATTATCATCCCGAACATCCAGCTCAGTCTTTGTTCATCGTCCGATATATGATCGTACTTTGAATCGACATGATCCATCCATTCCCTGTGGTCGTCGATCGATGCGGGGTTCACGTGGAACATCCTTACCTTTAGTTTTTCGAGATCCTCGAAGTAATCGTTTAGCTTCACTGTGTAGTATCTGCACATCAGACCATAGTTCGAAGGATAGAAATACAGAAGAACGGGCTGTTTCGCAGTTTCCGATGAAAGTGTGAATATACCTCCGTTGACTGACGATACTGTGACATCCGGCACCCTGTCGCCGGTGTTCAGTTTAGTCATCGGACCCCGCGGGAGGCGGCAGATCGTTTATGTCCGTCCCTAATATTATCTTGGGCATCGTCGTCAGACAGCGTGTCCATCTTTTGTAGAATCTCTCGATACCCGGTTTTGCGAGATTTGCGTGCGCGTTCTCATCCTCGACCTCCAATATCAGTACGTACGTCACTTTGTCCACGTATCTTGTCAGTTCCGACGGAGGGATGCCTTCTTTCACAGAATTGAAATCCTTTTGCCTGTGTGTCCGTTTAATATAACGAACATCCCTTACACCGTCCATTCCGAGATAGAATTCGGCGACCTCTTTCATCAGTGCCTCGATCTCATCCTGCCTGTCGATCTTCGCCTCATAGACGCATATCTCGTAGAACATGATGCCATCGAATTGTTGTGAGAATATTTTATGATGTTGTTATTCGCTCATGGAACTGCGGACGGCATGAGCGTTTTATATATCCTTGACCATAGGAATGGCGATAATATGTTCGACTATGATGAGGCAGAAAGGGTTATCCAGATGGCAAAGGAGAAATTAGCCCCGGAACTCATGATCGTCTTCGGTTCGGTCGCCAACAGAACGGCGAATGAGGACAGTGACCTTGATCTGATCCTTGTCAAGGAATCCGATGAGAACGGACTTATCCGCAGCGCAAAAGCGAGATTGGCATTGAAAGGTTCCAAGGTCCCGATCGACATAATCGTATACACGCCGGAAGAATTCAAACTGAAGCTCACTAACAAATATTCTCTGCCCTTTGAGGCATTGGCAACAGGGAAGATAGTCCATGGCTCAGTGTGATGATGTTGGGATCATTGATTAGAATGAGCGCGGAGAGAGGGATTCGAACCCCCGGGACGTTGCCGTCACCGGTTTTCAAGACCGGCGCCGTGGTCCAGGCTTAGCTATCTCCGCTTTGGGTTTGTGAATGCGTCTCGATATTTAATCCCGACCGTTCGAATGTGTGTTTCGATTTAAGCTGTATTGCCCTCCGGCCTCGTGATCTCGGGAGGGCACCTCTTCTGGAAGTACCATATCATGATCATGAACCACATCATCTCCAGCGGTAACGACAGAGCGGACGGCAGTACTGATACGCTCGTTGATATCAGCACCATCGTCATCGACATCGCCAGTGCGCTGTTCTTCCATATGGAGAGAAGCATCATCAGGACCCTGGAGTCCCTTGCCATGCCTATCTTCCTGAGTATTATCTCAATGCCCACCGCGACCGCTACTATCCTGACAAGACAGCCGGCCGCCACCCACAGGACCGTCATCGGTTCCGATAAAATGAAGTCCTTGTTCGCTCCGAATGTTATCAGCATCAGAATGAAGAACATGATGTTTATCGACACCGCCTTCACATTGACCGGTATCTTCACCTTCTTCAGCGGCACGGAGACGATGAACGGGATCAGGATGAACAATGCAACATACTTCAACACCTCCGTCGGGCTCACCGCCTCGCCTATGAATATCTTGGTTATCAGAGGGGTCGCAGCTATTGCAACGAGATACACCATCGTCACGGTGATCATCGCAAGTTTCGTGTTGCCCTTCAGTATGAGCGTTCCGGATGTAACGGATATCGCACAGGGAACGGCGGCGATCATCACCCATCCCAGCCAGAGGTCATGATCGTAGAACGAACCCACCAGAAGGGTCACTCCGCCTGCAACGAGATAACATACAAGGACGCCTGCCAGCACTGCCTTTTTGTTCTCAACGATGTCCGCCTTACTGAAAGACAGTCCGTGCAGCGACACGCACATCATTATCATTAACGTGACCATTGCGATCATCGGTGCGTGCCCGGTGTCACCGATGATGAGCGCAGCCACGAGGCCGAGAAGTATGTACCACCTCACGTCCGTGACCACCTTCATCAATGACATGCAACCACATCCGTGAACGTGCTATTAAATCATCGTCCTCTGAAGAACTTGACCGCATCCTCTACCGGATCGGCACTGGGTCTCGCTTCAAGCTGCGCCGAGTATCTTGACGCCCTGGAATCGAGTATCACGGCCATCCCGCGGTCGGTGTCCGTCCTTATCAGACGACCTATGGCCTGCTTCATCTTCCTGAGGGCCGGAACTTCACTAACGTACATCCATCCTGTCCCTGCGCCGTATCTCTTGTCGAACATGTCCGACATAGCCTTCGACTCGAGCGTCGGCGGCGGGTATGGGATGCCCACTATTATTGCGAACGATAACTCATCGCCGGGAAAATCTATGCCCTCCGCTATCGACCCGCCCATGACCGTGAAGAAGACGCCGTTCCTGTCCCTTCTGAACCGGTCCAGCGAGTTCATCGTCCTCTTCTGCTGCCCCGATTCCTCCCAGTACATGTTCTTCTCCATTTCCGATTCGATCATCGGCCTCATCTTTGACATCAGACCATAGGACGGAAAGAACACGAGCGTGTTCTTCGGCACCGCATCGCACAGCTTCGTTATGTGTTTGGCGATGCGTTCGGTCATCCCCTGCCGTTTCAGGTCCTCGTATTTTGTGGTCACATCGTTCACATATATCACTGATCGATTCTCGGGAGGGAACGGCGTCGGATATGTCCTTTTGACCGCTGACAGCGGAAGTCCCATCGTCCTCGCATATTGATCCAACGGCTGTAACGTTCCTGACATATGGACGGCACCTTTCAGCGATCGGATGAACATCGTTATGTCCGAAGGGTCTATGCACGATGCATGCAGCGCCTCACCGTCCTTCTCAGCGGTCACCGTCTTGATGTACTCTCCTTCCGCAGATGATACCCAATCCTTCAACGCCACACCGAGGGCGAACAGTTCGGACAGTTTGTGTATCCCCTGTTCCAAGAGATATTCCGTCCTCGTCTCGCCGACGCTTATCATCCCGTCTATCGTTGCCGCGAGATCTTTCGAGCTCATCGAATATTTTTTCATCAGCCGTGACTCTATGCGGTCATGTTCTATCAATGCCTCATGCGCCCCTAACGTTATCTTTTCGTTGGCGGCGTTCTTGATCACAGCTCTCAGGAAACCGACGAATTCGCCCGCTCTCAGGCCTTTGAACAGAACGGGATCCTTCATCGCCGTTATCTCCTCCATCGCCGCGTCCAGTCCTTTCATCCTTATCGAGAAGCTTCCCTGTTCCCTTGCAGCCGGTATGAGATTGTGCGCCTCGTCCACTATCAGCAAGATATCCTCGTCCTCACATCTCATATGGGCGAGGAGATTCGACCTGATGTCCTCCGACAGTATGTGCACATAAGGCGCGACGATCACGTCCATCGTCTGTATGAGTGCTTTTCTCGCCTCGTACGGACATACGCCGGACGATTCGCAGAACGCATCCAGCTCATCGGATGTTGGGAACGATCCCTTACAGAAGGATTCGATCCTCTGTACGAACATCTTCACGCGTTCGTAATGCTTGCATCCACCTGCGTCACCTCTTATCGTCTTTGCTTTCCTCTCCTCGCAGAGGTTGGCGAGCACGTGCGGCATCATATCCTCGTAACCTGACAATGTTCTCAGAAGCGGGCACGATCTCTTCCTTCCGGCGAGCGTCATCCCCGATACCGGCCGTATGGAGGATATCGCCTTCAGTTCACGCATCACCTGATCGCTCTGGGATATCGTTCGCGTGAGGTAAATCACCTTCTTATTGTTCATCTTGGCGTGGTGCAGAGAGCCTGCCAACGCGCATATCGTCTTCCCGGTACCAGTGCCCGATTCCATCACTATGTGGTCCGATCGTGCTAACGTTGTGGTTATATCTCTGACGATGTCCATCTGTGATTCGCGCGGTTCGTACGGAAAATATGGTGCCGGTGCCTTGTCCTTCGAGATTATGACCTTATTACCGTCGGAAGATGCGTTGAATCCTGTGTCTGAGATACAATACTGCTTCCCGTGCACCTCGCCCACGGGTGCGCCGCATACCCTGCATCTCTCCGATCCCGGAGGCGTGAGACTTTTGCAGCGCATGCAGAAGAGCGACGGCATGCCCATGCCCAACCAAAGGAAGGATATAACGATTGCCTGCTGACGCTGCCTGCTGACTCACGGAACGGCACAAATGTTAATTTACTAACGATGCATCGCCCGGTCATGGAGAACAAGAGCAGATGCGATAATCTAATGGAGTTCGTTCTTGATCCGGACGTTCTGCTTCCGGAGATGCCCACTGAGAAAGTGAGAGTGTTGCTGGTGGAATTGGACATGATAATGGAGGACTACGGCCGCGAGATGGCGATAATGTACATCAGTTCCAACTACTCGTCGAAGAAACATCTCTGTTCCACGATCCTCAGGGGGAAGCACGACCATGAGATCAAGGCCGCGGCCGCTGAGGTCAGAGTGGTACTGGTGAACGAACTGGCACGCCGTAAGGGCGCTGTGTGATCACTCGTTCCGTATATACTTCATCAGGTCACCGAGGCCCGCCTCGGAGTTCACGCCGAATCTGATATCTGTCTCCGACAGATATGTTCTTTTAATGCTCTCAGCGGTGAACCTCACGGCGACCGCGGTCGCTCTCTCGAGTGAGAGACCGTTCATGAGCGATGCCACCACCGCCGAACCGAACACATCCCCTGTGCCGTGATAGTATCCCGGTATGCGTTCCGCGAATGAATAGAGCATCTTATCCGTTGCGACGTCGTAGGATGCGGCGCCGAGTTCGTTCTCATTCAGATACACGCCGGTGAGTATCACCTTACCTGCACCGATGCCTCCGAGCCTCTTGAGCAGCCCCTCGATGTATTCAGCGGTGTACGGCCCTTCCGTATATTCTTCATTGAGCATCAGGACCGCTTCCGTGATGTTCGGCATCATCACGTC
>WQZJ01000026.1 GCA_009780795.1 Methanomassiliicoccaceae archaeon | reverse complement strand
CATGTGCGTGTGCCTGTCCTCGAGCTTCGACGGCACCTGCATCTCCTCATTGCAGAACCTGCATTTGAGCGCCGCGACACCGTCCTTCTCCGGGTTCATCCAATCCGCGTCCATCGGTGACAGGGCGCGACCGCAGTGCTCGCATCTCTCCGGCACGTCGTATGCGTCCACGGCTATGAACGAGTCCTCTTCCTCCTCGGCGTCCAGCCATTCCAGGATGCCCTCGCGGAACAGGTCGTTCCATTTGACCTTCTTTTCCCTTATCCCCTCGATATGCCTGCGGGTGATCATCGTCCTGCCGTCCTTCAGCACAAGGAGCGGTCTGCGCAGTCTTCCCTCGTCGCAGTTTATTATGACCTCGTTCATCTCCTCGTCGAAGCGTATGTTGACCTCGCCGGACATCAGACCGCAGCGCCTGCGGTCGCGTATCTCCGTCACCAGTTTCTCTGCCTCCGCGTGGGTCCCGACCAGGTCCCCGTTGACGTATATGCGGCTTCCGGTCTGTTTCACCGGGCCGAGGCCCAGGTCCTTGAGTATCCATTTGAGGTCCGCCTCCTGGAAGCCCTCGGACACGTCTATTATCAGAGCGGCGTTCTTCACGAGTCCACAGTTCTGTCCCTCAGGCGTCTCCGACGGACAAAGGCGTCCCCACTGCGTCGGGTGGAGGTCACGGGCCTCGAAGTGAGGCTGGCTCCTTGTGAGCGACGACGTCACCCTTCTCAGATGGGACATCGCGGACATGTTGCTCGTTCTGTCCAATAATTGTGATACACCGGCACGTCCGCCGACCCAGTTGCCGGTGGCGAGCGAGTGCAGAAGCTTGTGCGTGAGCAGGTCCGGGCGGATGGACGATGATATCTTCAATTCGTCCTTCTTCCTTCCCCAGTTCCTCTCCAGCTGGTATTTCAGATCTTTCATCAAACTGTTGAAGCTCGTCCTGAAAAGGTCCTCCATGAGGTCGCCGGACAGCTTCAGCCTCTTGTTGGCATAGTGGTCCTTGTCGTCCTCTTTCCTTTTATCCAGTGAAAGCTCAAGAACAGAGTGCGCTATGCGGCCGAGGAATATCGCCTTCTTCATGCGGTCCGCCTCGGTGTCGCCGAGGTGAGGGAGAAGCGAGCGGTCGAGTATCGACTCTACTTTCTTCGTCCTGTACTCCTTGGCCTGTCCGGCGGCGAAGTTCCTCTCCAGGAACAGGATCGCGTCCTCCTGCGTGTGGTATCCGTTCGGCGCGTACGTCTTCTTGTCGAAGCTGTTCTCTATGTTCGCATAGACGATGTTCGCCATCTCGTCCCTTGACACTATCGTCTCGTAGATCTCCTCGTCGCTCTCCATACCGAGCGCTTTCATGAGCGCCACCAGCGGTATCGCGGTCGACGCCACCGGAACGGTGACCATCAGCATCCCGTCCTTCTTCTTCTCGACGAGCGTCAGGGCGCGGTATCCCTCTTTCTGGGAGAACACCTTCGCTGATTCCAGACGTGTCCCGTATTTTTCGTTGTATTCGATCATCACCCTGTTCGGGGCGAGGTCTTCAAGTGTTATCAGCGCCCTCTCGGTACCGCCGACTATGAAATATCCTCCGGGGTCACGGGGGTCCTCCTTCTGCTCGAGCAGCTGCTTGATGTACTCGTCATCCGAGAGCTCGCGTTCCGATTTCAGTTCCATGACCTTCCTATTGAGGTTGCATCCCTTCGACTTGACCATCATCGGAAGGTCACCGACGTGCACCCTCTCGGTGTCCCTCTCGACGCCGTCCTCTATGACGGTGAAATCCAGGTGTATCGGCGCAAGATAGTTCAGATTCCTGAGCCTCGCGTCCATCGGCGACAGCTCGGGGCTGCAACCGTTGGCCTCCTTTATCCTGGGTTCGTCGATGTGTATGGTCGACCTCGAATGCGGGTCTACCTCTCCGTTGTCATCTCTCTTCCGTCCGATGCGTATCTCGATGCTGCGGCCGTTCGTCCTCTCCGAGTCCAGACGAATTATCCCGCGCTCCGCGTCGTCCGTAGGCACGCGGAGGTTGTCGACGATCCTCTGCATCCTGCTGTTAGGATTGTCGGGCGTCGCCAGGAAATCGTCGAATGACGAAACGTGATGGTTCACGATGCTGCGCTCATCGAAATATAATTTTACGAGATCCCTCAATGCTTCATCCCCTTGTAACAAGCCTGTAGGCGACGAATTCCTCCGCCGTCTCGCTTTTTCTTACGATCTTCACGATGCGGCCCTCCTCGACGGGGCCGTATATTTTCTCCAGGACCCTTATCCCGGCGTCACTCTTCCTTATCTTGGGGAGCTGGTCGTATGTCACCCTCAGTTTTGAGAGTACATCCTGAGCCTCCTCCTCGCTAAGAAGATGGTGTTCCGGTACTAGGTCGTGCTTAAGGACGTTGAACGCGATATTGTCTGCTGCCAAGTGTTTTCACCTTCCGAATTGTTCCGCTGCCGGTCAGCGGGAAACCCCTCTGCAAAATGCCTGAATTCTTGTTTCGTTCCTCATACTTGATCTTCCCGTTTGATCGCTCATGAGACTACCAGCGGGTCTGAAGGGATTCGAACCCTCGGCCACCTGATTAAAAGTCAGATGCTCTACCTAGCTGAGCTACAGACCCATGATAGTTTAAAGCTTGTAATCAAGGAGCAACCCGTCATCTTATTTAATGCTTTTCTAGTGCAGGCCGACAGGAAATCATAATGCAATCCGTGAATGATATGTTTTAAGCGTCCGCAATACCGTTTCACTCCCGCGGGAAGGGCCGTCCCGATCAAAGTACGGCCTGCGTAGCATCCTTCGCGGCAATCTTTTCGCTCATTTCCGGGAAGGCGGTTCTGACCTTGATCTCGCGAAGATCATCCCGGACACATACGTACCGGACAACATCGAGATCGTGAAAGATGAAGGCGTGTAAGATGGGAATATCGCTGGAATGTGCATGTTGTGGTGTTGAGCGGCGTCCTTTTGGTATTTTTAGGAAAAAGAAAGCTTATCGCCGCGGATGGCTTCATACTGCGGATTGGGATCAGGCGTATTGTCCGCTGTGCGCCTATAAGATCACATTGGAAGGGGAGAGTTTGTAAATTTGTATCGCCTTTTTGATCATGGTGCGATCAGTAGGAATAAGGGGATTATTCCTTTGTAGTGTGTTCTCATTCTTACTACTTTCACTGTTCCTTTGAATTTTTTATCTTCTGCCGGCAGGACTTCATACACTAATCTGTGTTCTCTGCTTATTCTTCTGGAGAGCAGTCCTTTCATTTCCCCCGTCAGCCGTTTATACTTTGGAGGGTTTTGAAAAGGATCATTTCTCAGTATCTCTATCAATTCTTCTATCTTTTCCCCGTATCCTTGTTTACTCAGCTCTTCCCTGTCCTCTTTTGACTTCTTCGAGAGAAGTACCTCATAGTTCACTCTTTCACACCCTTGTCATCTCTGATCTTGGTGTTTCTCGTGCTTCTTTGATGTCATCCATAAGGCCAGGCACTCCCATGAGGTACATTGTTTCAAGAATTCCTTCCCATTCCTCTTCTGATATCATGATCACCGTACCTCTCTTTGACGTTATCCTTACCGGGTCTGTCATGGCCTCTTCGATCAGATTGTATAGATTGGCTCTTGCTTCTGATGCGTTTATCGTGGTCATGATACTGAATATACCTTACCCATATTTAATCGTACGTTATTAAGTACGACATGTAACATCTCGTCCATGACGGTCCCCGTATGTCTCCTTGGCGATGATTTCCTATTGGCCCTAGTGCACGCATACGTCATCGCCGTTTTTCGGGTAAAAACACTATACGAGCATATGGAACATATGAAATAAAACGAATTGCATTCGCATGTGATGAACGATCCCGTCGAGCTAAGGGTTGAGAAGGTCGTCAGCGCCGCGGAGGCAGGTCTGGGGAGGGCACGCATAGACACGGCCACCCGGGTCAGGCTTTCTGTGGAGGCCGGCGACACCATAGAGATAACCGGAAGAAGGACCACGGTCGCCAAGGTATTCAGGGGGGCCCCTGAGGACGAGGGCCTTGGGATCATCAGGATCGACGGCCTCACGAGGACGAACGCGGGTGCCGGCCTGGATCAGTTGGTAAAGGTGGTCAAATGCATCCCTGAACAGGCTGAGAAGGTCGTACTGAGCCCGAACATACCGTCCGGGAAGAAGATAAGGTTCGAAGAGGGGATCGCCGAGGTATTCAGGCGCGGTCTGATGAACCGGCCGGTCATGAAGGGGTGTGACGTACTTGTCCCGAACGTCGCCCTCATGGGTAACAAAACAACATTCATGGTCACCGCCACGGTACCGTCCGGGGCGGTCGTCATCGGTCCGGGGACAGACGTTGTGTTGAAGGAGGAGCCCGGCATAAGACATGAGAACTACGCCGAGCAGATGACGTACGATGACATCGGTGGGCTGGACGATGAACTGAAGAAGATAAGGGAGATGATCGAGCTCCCGCTGAAGCATCCGGAATTGTTCACCAGGCTCGGTATAACTCCGCCCAAGGGGGTGCTGCTGTACGGCCCTCCCGGCACGGGAAAGACGCTCATCGCTAAGGCGGTAGCTAACGAGGCAGGTGCCACGTTCTTCGCCATACAGGGGCCGGAGATAATGGGCAGGTACTACGGACAGAGCGAGGAACGGCTGAGAGAGATATTCAAAGAGGCGGAGGAGAACACCCCCAGCATAATATTCTTGGACGAGATAGATTCCATCGCCCCGAACAGGGACTCCGTCACCGGCGAGGTCGAGAGACGCATAGTCGCACAGCTGCTTACGTTGATGGATGGTCTCGGAGGAAAGGGCGATGTCATCGTCATCGGTGCGACGAACCGCGAGGATTCCATAGACCCGGCGCTGAGGCGGCCGGGGAGGTTCGACCGTGAGATAGAGATCGGTATACCAGGGAGGAGCGGTCGTAAGGATATATTGAACGTTCACACGAGAGGGATGCCGCTGGGCGACGATGTGAACGTCGATCACCTTGCATCGGTCACGCAGGGGTTCGTGGGCGCCGACCTCGCCGCGCTGGCGAGGGAGGCGGCGATGAAGTGCCTTCGCAGGAAGATGCCCGAACTCGACCCGGACAAACCCATACTTGCCGGGACGCTCGGCGAGATGCGCGTGATCATGGATGATTTCATGTCCGCACTGTCCGAGATAGAGCCGAGCGGGATGAGAGAGGTCCTCGTAGAGATACCGCGGGTCACGTGGTCCGACGTCGGCGGTCTGGACGATGTGAAACGCGAGATAAGGGAGGCGTTCATACCCTCCGAGGATCCGAAGGCGTTCGAGAGGCTGGGCATACGGCCGGCGAAGGGGGTGCTGTTCTACGGCCCTCCCGGTACGGGTAAGACGCTCATCGCAAAAGCGGTAGCGAACGAATCCGGGGCGAACTTCATATGTGTGAACGGTCCGGAGATCGCCAGTAAATGGATGGGTGAGAGCGAGAAGGCCATACGGCAGATATTCAAGCGCGCGAAACAGATGGCCCCGTGTATAATATTCTTCGACGAGATGGACTCGATCGCGCCCAGACGCGGCGCGTCCGGGTCGTCCAACTGGGAAAAGGTGGTGAATCAGCTGCTCACGTCGATGGACGGCATCGAATCCTTGAAGAACGTCATGGTTATGGGCGCGACTAACAGACCGGACATGATAGACCCGGCGCTGCTCAGGCCGGGAAGATTCGACAAGATGATACTGATAGGGCAGCCGGACCTCGCCGCCAGGGTGAAGATACTGGAAGTTCACACGAAGGACATGCCCTTGAAGGACGTGGACCTGAAGGTGATCGCCGGACTTACCGACGGTTGTGTCGGCGCCGACCTGGAGGCCGTCTGCCGTGAGGCGGGGATGAATGCATACCGTGAGGACCCGAACATCGACTGCGTTACCATGAGTCACTTCGATGCCGCCCTGAGGAACGTCGGACCGTCGGTGGATGCCGAACTGCTGAAGAGCTATGAGAACGTGGCATCCGAGATAAAGAAGAGACGAACGTCATGGGACGACGTCCCGTTCTACCGGTGATCGCATGACCGACGGAAGGATGTTCATCACGGAAATAGCGGGAAAGATGGCCGTCAGCAAGGACGGCCAGATGCTCGGATGCATCGAGGACATCGTCATCGACACGTCCACCGGTCAGATAAAATACCTGATATTGAGCGCGACGACGAAGGTCTCGGACATGGTGGATGATATGGGAAGGGCGATCGTCGCCGTCAAGAAGATGCATCTGGACCAGGAGTACGTCATCATCAGCTGATACCGCATCGGCACTGAGGTTTTATATTCCCTCGACCATTTGAAAGACGGTAACATGTTCGATTATGCGGAGGCCGAAAGGGTCATTGAGATGGCGAAGCACAAGATAGATGCTAGCCTGATCATCGTTTTCGGATCGGTGGCCGGCGGAACCGCGGGTGACGACAGCGACCTGGATATCATTGTGGTAAAAGAATCGAACGAGAATAGTTTCATCAGCGGTGCCAAAGCGAGATTGGCGCTAAGCGGTTCCAGGGTCCCGATAGACATAATAGTCTACACTCCGGAGGAATTTAAGAGAGATATATCCAACAAATATTCTCTCGCCTATGAGGCCATGACCACAGGGAGGATCGTGCATGGTTCAGTATGATGACATCGCGGCCCTCAGACAAAGAGCTACTGAGGACCTTCGGGTCGCAGAGATCATTCTTGACCATGATGATGAACTTCTGACTCAGATGGGCTTCCATTTGCAGCAGTTCCTCGAAAAGAGGATGAAGGTCTGCCTGCAGGAACATAACGTCGATTATCCCAAAACCCATGATCTCGTCCTGCTCCTGGAATTATTTCCGCAAGAGAAGATAAGTGATAATGATCGAACATTCGCATATATCCTCTCGAGGTATGCTGTGGAGCTCAGGTACGGTATCCGTTCCGCCCCTCCGTTGGACGGTCGGCAAATGTTGGAGCGAGCCAAAAAATTCGCGGAACTTATGGAAACACTCTGGTGATCGGAGCACGGACCTTGCGTACCGTTCTCTCGTGTCATTATCGGACATCGGTATTTACAGGATCGTTTTGACCATGTACGGTGCCTGGAGCTCGAAACCGAGTGACACATAGTATTCCCTGACGCCGACGCCGCTGGTTATCCTTAGCGCATCCTTACCGCTGGCCCTCGCTATCTCCTCGGCCCTCGCCATCAGTCGCTTGCCGAGTCCTCTGTGCTGCCACTCGTCGCCGTGCTCGCCGATGCCCGCCATCCTTCCGAATACCTTCAATTCTCTTACCGACGCCGCATCAGCATCCATGCGGAGACGCACATAGCCAGCTATCATATTTTCATACTCCAATGAAACAAAATGTTCCGTACCTCCGGATGCCTTGTACTCGATCTCCTTCATCGTCATCATCGACCGTTCATCCGGCGATATGTCGTTCTGACCGACCTCACGGCACCTTATGCACCTGCATCTCTTCCCTTCCGAGGCTAGCCTTTCCTGCGCCAGTTCGCGCAGGTTGCTCTTCTTTATCCCGGCGGCGATCTGCTGCACCGGGATGTCCCTCTGTATCCTCTGTATCCTCACATACTCCGGGACCGCGGATTTCATCATTGATATCAGCGCTATACCGTCCTCCGTGTTGTACGGCATATATTTCCCGTCGTTCCACATATCGTAGAGCTCCGTTCCGGGAATGACCAGCGTCGGGTAGAATTTCAGCATGTCCGGTCTGAACTCTTGATCATCGAATATCCGCATGAACGACTCCATGTCCTTCTCCTTCGATGACCCCGGAAGCCCCGGCATCAGATGGTAGCATATCTTCAGACCGTGCCGTTTGCATCTGGCGGTCGCGTCTATGACCTCCGTCACACCATGACCTCTGTTCACTCCCCTCAGGATCTCGTCGTCCAGTATCTGCACTCCCAATTCCACCCTTGTCGCGCCGAGTCCCATTGACCGTTCTATCTGTTCGTCGCTGAAGACATCCGGTCTCGTCTCCACGGTCATGCCGATGCATCTGTGCTCCGAGACCGTGTTCATCGCGTGCGCCTCCTCGATGCTCGATGAATCGATACCGTTCATCGCGTCGAAACATCTTCTGACGAACCATTCCTGATACTCGGGATCACGTGACGTGAACGTGCCGCCCATGATTATCAGATCTATCTTATCCGTCCCGTGACCGATCGCCTCCAGCTGTGTTATGCGGTCGGTCACCTGCCTGAACGGATCGAACTCGTTCCTCATCGCCCGCCTTGCCGCCGGTTCCTTTCCCGTATACGATTGCGGTGAGTCCACGCCTCCGGGGCAGTACGAGCACTTACCGTGCGGGCACGGATGCGGTGACGTCATCACCGCCACGACGGCGACGCCGCTGACCGTTCTGACGGGTTTCCTGCGCAGTAGCGGAAGGACGACCCTCATCTCATGGTCCTCGGCCGCCGCCAATATCTCGGAGTTGGACGGGACCGCATTCAATCCGTATTCACCGGCGAGTCTTACCTTATGCTTCTGCAGTTCGTTACGGTTCCCTATCTCGCCGCTCTTGATCCCGTCTATGACGCGCCTGTACAACTCATGGACCATGATATCAGCAATAGTATCCGGATTCGGGTCTTTTGTCATCGGACCGTTTGCGCTCGCCGGATTCGATCAGATCGATGAAGACGATACCTGCCACCGGTATTATCCTGGTCGTGCCGCCGGACATCTGCAGCACCACCGCAGATTCGGTCCCAAGCATCGCATACCCTTTGAATACTCCCTCGGACCGTGTGTCCTTATCGGTGGCGACGGAGTATCTCCATCCTTCTGTCAGTCCGGTATCGCCGTCAGACACGGTCCCTCGCCTCCTCGTCCGCAAGTTTTTGGAAGTGTTCCACCGTTTTACGGTAGTTCTCCATGGCCATGTTCACATTCGCCTCCGTGAAGCTCCATGCCTTCCTGAGGTCGCCGTATCTGATCCGATATCCTTTTCTCATCTGACCGTCGAACTCGGTGTCCGCCGATTCCAGGATATCCATCGATTTCAGTTTGTTTATGTGCCTGTAGATGGTCGGTTTTGTGGTTCTCATCAGCGCGGCCAGTTCGTCCACCGTCCATATCTTGGACGTGTTCCTTACAAAAAAATCCATGAACAGACGGTACGGAACACTCTCCCTGACGCTTCTCGCGTCCGTCTTCGGATCGTATCCCTTCGGGATATAACCGATCTGCGTGAGAAAGGTCTCCGCTACCGTGTCCATGTCGGTCATCGCCCCGAGAGGGGTGTTGCTAACAACGTTCAGCTCGAACATATGATCGTACCTATGGCATGATAATAATTAAGCTGATATTTTTACTTTTACGATGTGAAATGAAAAAGGACCGCGGCCAGCGGCCGCGGTCATGTTCATATGTCATTCCTTATCCTGTCGATGGCGGCGAATATGCTCGCCGACGGTATCACCTGCGATACCGGGATCGTCAGTATGCGCTCTATGGTCGACGCTATTATCGGTATGCATACTACGGCCAACGCGCCGTCGCGCTCGGCCATCACCGCTGATATTATCGCATCCTCCATCGTGGCGACCGGGTATTCACGCAGCGTTATGTCCCTGTTCCCCATCTTCACCGATTCGCTTATGGTCTGCAGCACCTGGTCCGACGCTATTATCGCGATGAACCTCTCCTCCGGCTTCGCCGAAAGATAGCGGACCGCCTTGATTATCGCCCTTATCGTCCTCAGATTGGGTTCCCTCTTCTCCTCAAGTATCTTGTACATCGTGCTCTGCGATATGCCTGTGGCGAGACAGAACTCGTTCACCGTCATGTCCAGGTCTTCGGAGATCACCTTCCTGAGCACCTTCTGGAAGCCGCCCTCTTCTCTGAGCATGCCCGATATAAGTTCCTTAACGGACATGTCACTCCCCCCTGACGTATGCGGCCGCATTCAACCCGGCCACCGCGCCCTGGCCGACAGCTTTCGCGATCTGCCACGGCCTTCCGGTCATGTCGCCGCATGCGAACACACCGTCGACGGACGTTCTGCATCCGTCGTCCGTTCTCACGGTGCCGTCCGCATCCGGGATGATGCCGACGTCCATCGCCAGATCTGATGACGAGCGCGCACCCAGCTCGATGAACACACCGTCCACGTCCAGATACGAACCGCCCGACAGTCTTATTCCTGATACTTTACCGTCTCCCTTTATCTCGACGAGCGATTCACCGATGATCTTGGCACCGGCGCTCTCGGCGTTCGATATCATCCGGCCGGATGCCTTCGGCGCCGCCGTTATCCAGAATACGGCGGCTGCATACCCAGTCATTAATTCGGCGGCCGCGGCGGCCTCCGATTCATCGCCTATGATCGCGACGCGCCTCCCCTTGTAGAAGTTACAGTCGCATACCGCACAGTAGCTCACTCCTTTCCCGAACAGTTCCTTCTCGCCCGGGACGTTGAGCTTCCTACGCGACACACCGGAGGCGAGTATCACTGCCTTCGCGTTCACGGTAAGGCCGCTTTCCGTCGAAATCGCGAACTCGTCCCCGGAACGTTCCATCGCCGTCACGTTCTCGTCCATGTGAACCGCGCCGGACCTCAGCGCCTGCGTCAGACCCACTTTCAGTATCTCAGTGCCGTCCGCTTTTCCGGGTACCCCGAAATAATTCTCTATGTGCGCGCCGTACATGGCGCTGTCCGCCGTCCTTCCGATCATCGTCACCTGGACCTTGGCCCTGGCGGCGTGTATGGCCGCCTGTATGCCCGCGGGACCTGCGCCGATTATGACGACGCTCATGGTATCCTACAGACCGAGGACATAGTCCTTTATCTCCTCTTTGGGCCTCAATCCGACCAGTGGCTCGTGCATCACGCCGTTCTTGAACACCAGCAGCGTAGGTATGGCGTTTATGCCGAACCTTATCGCTATCCCTTGATTGTCATCGGTATTGAGTTTAGCGACCGCGACCTTGCCCTTAAGCTCCGCCGCGATCTCCTCTATCACCGGTGCGATCAGTCTGCACGGTCTGCACCACGGTGCCCAGCAGTCTATCATCACCACAGCGTTATCTTCGATGAAAGCATCGAACGTCCTATCGTCAAGTTCTGTGACCATTGTACCGTTCTCCTATGGTTGATGATTGTAATATACGATAAATACATTTTTACAACGAGGCGGTCTGTTCACGCAAGAACGAGAACGTGCGACTAAGGGCAAAAAGATATATCTCGCCGTCGTTAGAGTGAAGCATGTTGGAGGAGGCTGGGAATCTGATAGACCTTGAGGTGTACACACCCGACGGTATATTCGTCGGGATCGTCAACAACCTTGTCATCGATATGAAGAACAACAAGGTCGACGGTCTGTTCCTGGATTCCTCCAGTCCCGTCCTCGTGGATCACGGGGCATCGTTGAACATACCGTTCAGGTGGGTCCAGAGTGTAGGCGATATCGTCATACTGAGGGCATTCCCGGAAAGGGTGTCGTTCAGCCAGAAGGAGGCTGAGCGCTCACTCCCTGGCAAGGGAAGCACAAAGACCGGCAAGCGCGGGCGCGTCCCCAAGGGATGATGCCAGATAGTCCAGGTCCATCCCGCATATCTTCGAGAGTTCGTGGTGTAACGCGGTGATACGGGCGGCGCCTCTGTCCGAACCTTTCATCCTGAGCTTTTCGACCGAGTGAGTGTGCGGCACCACTTTGTTATCGCTTACCATGTTATCGGCGTGCGCGACTATCCTCTCCTCTATGGTCCTCGGGATGTAATCCCTGTCCGGAAGGCCCATCTCCCTCGCGTCGATCGCATCCACGCCAGCACCTATGTGCTTTCTTATGATGTTGACAAGTTCCTTAGGCAGTCCTAGGCGTTCGGCCATGTCCGCGCCGGCGTTGGCGTGCATTATCGTATGGTCCCTAGACCGTCCTATGTCGTGTAGCAGCGCGCCTGCGATCACAAGTTCCATGTCGGCGTCCGTCCTCTCCGCGACGGCGACGGCGACCGCCTTCACGGTGCAGCAATGTACGATTACCCTCTTGGTGCACCCCGCACGGTCAAGAAGCGTGACACATTGGGACTCATTTGGATATTTCGACAACGGTCTTCCCCCTTTCGTTCGGTATCACCGATATCTTCCCGTCGCGATCCTCATAAAGCATCCTGCCTCCTGTCAATTCGTACATGAAGATGGATAATGCAGCGATCTCCGAGTGCGGCTGATTTCCAACGGACACGTTCAGGTCCGCCCGTTCATACACCTCCGGCGGT
>WQZJ01000025.1 GCA_009780795.1 Methanomassiliicoccaceae archaeon | reverse complement strand
ATCGGTAATCTCGGACTCGGACACACTACCCGGAACGCCCGATGAGAAGGACATCGAGGAAGGATATGCAGAGGAGGCGGTCACTGTCATGATGGCTGCCGCGATGCTTCCGTCCATGATGCGCATAATCACACAGGGCAGACGCGAACTGTGACAAACTTCTTTCTTTCATTATTTTTAGCAGAATGATGACAGCAGTTACCGAGAGCGGCGAACGCATCGGTTATAAGATCACTATAAAGCAATAAGAAGAAAAATAAGAAGAATGGGGGTTACCCATTCAGAGTTCGCAAAGTTTCTGGAGCATTTCCCACTTGGCGTCGATGTCGGCCTGCGCTTTCTTTATGAGCGGTGCCCACTTCTCGCCGGCGAGGTGCCTGAACCTTCCCTGGGCGTTGAACCAATCCGTCAGGGGCTTCTTATTGATCTTGCCCTCGGCGATCTTGGCGCTCTCGGCCGTTAACCGATACTCACCGTTCTCGAACTCGTACAAAGGCCATACACACGTTTCGACGGCGAGCTTCGCCAGGTCGAGGGTGTCCGCTGCCTCCGTCCTCCACCCTCTCGGGCAGGGGGCTATCGCGTTGATGAATGAAGGTCCGTTCGCTTCGTAACCTTTCTCGCACTTCGCTATCAGGTCGCGCCAGTTGTGCGGCGAGACCTGTGCGGCGTACGGTATGTTGTGGTTCGCTATGATCAGAGTGAGGTCCTTCGGATAGCCGACCTTTCCCGGAACGACCGAACCGGCGGGCGATGTCGTCGTGGATGCGCCTATGCCCGTTGCACTCGATCTCTGGATGCCGGTGTTCATGTACGCCTCGTTGTTCATACAGACGTACATGATCCTGTGTCCCCTCTCGAACGCTCCGGAGAGCGCCTGGAATCCTATGTCGTACGTTCCACCGTCCCCTCCGAAGGCGACGAACCTGGTCTCCTCTGTTATCTTGCCGCTTCTCCTCAGCGCGTTGTACGCTGCTTCGGTACCTGCGCAGGTCGCGGCCGCGTTACCGAATGCGGTGTGTATCCACGATACGTTCCATGCGGTGTACGGGTATATCGTCGTTGAGACCTCGAAACAGCCGGTCGCGCAAGACACGACCACTGGTTTATCGGTGGCCATGAGGGCCATTCTCGATATTATTCCCTCACCGCATCCGGCGCAAAGTCTGTGACCAGACGTTATTCTTGTGGGTGAGTCCGTATATTCTTTCAGTGACTTCATAATTTCACCCCCAGGTAGTTGATCCTCTTCGCATTGCCGCCGATGACCTCAAGGAGAGCACCCCTCATGTCATCGACCTTCGCGTCACGTCCGCCGAGACCGTATACGAAACTGTACAGCTTCGGTATCTTGTCCAGACTGCCGGCGGACACGCTGATGTCCTCGAACAGCGGTGCGAAACCACCCAATGTCATGAACTTGTCGAACACGATGACACCCTTCTTGCCGCTGACCGCCTTCGCTATTGCCTCAAAGGGCAGGGGCCTGAGCAGACGGGGCATCATCACGCCTATCTTGTGTCCTTCGTTCCGCAGCTGGTCCACCGTCTCCTTAAGAGTTCCGAATGTGGATCCGAGACATACCGCCACGAACTCAGCATCGTCACACTTGTATTGTTCCAGTGCGTGGTATCTCCTTCCGGATATCTTCTCGAAGTCCTTGAAGACATCCTCGGCTACCTTCAGAGCATTCTCCATCGCCCTCTGCATCTGGAATCTGTGCTCGAAGTAGTACTCGTGACCGTCCATCGCTCCGTGCGTGACCGGGTTCTTGTGGTCGAGAAGAGGATGAACGGGATCGTATTCCCCTACGAACTTCTTCACGTCCGCATCGGCGATCGGTGTCATCCTCTCGATCGCGTGAGTGAGTATGAAACCGTCGAGACACGTCATCATCGGCAGCTGAACATCTTTGTGCTCGGCTATCTTCGGCGCTATTATCGCGTTGTCGTAAGCCTCCTGGACGTTCTCGGCGAATATGATTATCCATCCGGTGTCACGCGACGCCATCGCGTCGCCGTGGTCGCAGTGGATGTTGATCGGTGCGCTCAGCGCCCTGTTGGCCACTGCCATCGTGAGCGGTACGCGCATGCCCGACGCTGCGCCGAGCATCTCCCACATGTGCGCAAGTCCCACTGATGCAGTTGCCGTTACGGTCCTCGCGCCGGCGGATGCCGCCGCTATGCACAGCGTCAGGGCGCTGTGCTCGGATTCGGTGCACACGAATTCCGTGTGAACTTCGCCGTCAGCCACGTAGTCTGAGAAACGCTCGACTATTATGGTCTGCGGTGTTATCGGGTATGCGGCGCACACGTCCGGGTCCATCTGTTTCCAGGCTAGCGCTATCGCATTGTCTCCGTTGATTGCAATATCTTTTTCCATGAGATCACCCCAGTACCATCTTGACCGCCTCTTTGGGACATACCCTGGCGCATATTCCGCATCCCTTGCAGTGGGTCAGCCTGAATCCTTCCATCTTGCCGTTCTTGACTAACACACAGTCATCGGGACAGTACATCCAACAGTTCATACAGTCTATGCACTGCTTCCTGTCCAGTACGGGCATCTCGGTCCTCCAGTCGCCAGTCTCGAATTTCATCGCGCTGCCCGGCTCGACAACACGCGCTCCCGGAACGAGGCCAGACATTTACCTCGCCTCCGCGTATGCACGCTTGAGTGCCTCGATATTCTTCGCAACTACCTTCTCAGGAAGCCTGCCGGCAAGGTTCGATACCACCTGGCTGGTGAGAGAATCGAACGACACGATACCGGACACCTTTACCAGCGCGCCCAGTATGGACGTATTGACCGTGGGTTTTCCTATCTCCTCTATCGATATCTTGGTCGCATCCACGGCGAAGCATTTGGCGTCGGTGGCCAAGGCCGCCTTCAGCTCATCCGGCGTCCCCGGATAGTTGGCGAGCACGATGCCGTCCTTCTTCAGTCCGTTGGTAACCTTCACTTTCCCGATGAGCGTCGGGTCGAGAACGATCACGATGTCAGGTGTGTAGACCTGACTGTGAACCCTTATGGGTTTAGATGATATCTTGGTGAACGCCCTTATGGGCGCACCCATTCTCTCCGGGCCGAACTCCGGGAAGGCTTTCACATATTTTCCTTCCCTGATCGAAGTTTCGGCCAGGATCACATTGGCCGTGACGACTCCCTGTCCGCCGCGGCCGTGCCAACATAGTTCCATGTCCAAATTGAACCCTCGTGGTACCGAAGAACGGCATATGCTTTAAAGCTTATGTCATTTTTTCAATAAAAATAACTAAAAATAAGGGTAAATCCGCTGTTTTCTGCGACATACGTAGAAAACGATACCGTCGAATACGATATGCGCAGCATGTGTACGGATGTCGTTGTCTGGACAATATTTTTAGGTATTCCTAAAAAATTTTGATGTCGAACGAATAGTATTATATTCTCATATGGACTGGTGGTGATGGGCCGTGAGGTCCGCACAGAGGGATGAGAGTGAAGAGGATAGCTGACATTAACGAACTGCGTGTGAACGACATACCCTACGTTGGGGGAAAGGGTGCGAATCTCGGTGAGCTGACCGCCGCCGGATTCCCGGTTCCGAATGCATTCGTCCTCACTACCGTTGCATACGATCATTTTATGGAAAAGAGCGGGATCTCCGCCGAGATATGGGATGCGCTCGATTCCATCGAGGAGGGCAGCGACCAATCCCTCATGGACGCTTCCGCCAAGATACGCGACATGTTCGAGAGGCATGAGATACCTGCCGATCTGAAGAAGGAGATACTGAGTTCTTACAAGGATCTGTTCCCCGAGGGGAAGAAGAGCTTCGTCGCCGTCCGGTCCAGCGCCACCGCCGAGGACCTTCCCGACGCGAGCTTCGCAGGTCAGCAGGAAACGTACCTCAACGTCTTCACGCCGGAGGACCTTCTCGACAAAGTAAGAAAATGCTGGTCCTCGCTGTTCACTGCCAGGGCAATAGCGTACCGTGACAATCAGGAGTTTGCGCACGAGGACGTGAAACTGGCCGTGGTCGTCCAGAGGATGGTCAACTCCGACGCGTCCGGGATAATGTTCACCGTCGCTCCCAACGGCGGTAAGGATGAGATGATAATAGAGGCAGGCTTCGGACTCGGTGAGGCGATAGTCGGCGGCGAAGTGACGCCTGACATGTACGTATTGAACAAAGGACTCATGGAGATAAGCAAGAAGCGCCTCGCGACCCAGAAATGGAAGTATGTCAGAGGGCCGACCGGTGCGACCAAGAAGGCCGACGTTCCGAAGGAGCAGCAGAAGGCGCAGAAGATAGAGGACCGCTTCATAATAGATCTCGCATCCATAGGGAGGCACATCGAGATACACTACGAGAGGCCGATGGATGTCGAATGGTGCATAGAGGACGGTAAGATATACATAGTGCAGGCGAGACCGATAACGGCACTCGGGGACGTTCCGTCGACGCCGGCGATCGAGAGCCCCGTCGCGGATGTCCTTGTGACCGGTCTCGGCGCCAGTCCGGGCATGGCATCGGGCACAGTGAGATTCTATGACGAGGGGATGAGCCTCGATGTGATCAAGAAAGGCGACATCCTGGTGACGACCATGACCATGCCGGACATGGTCCCGGCGATGACCCGTGCCGTCGCCATCGTCACCGATGAGGGAGGCATGACGTGTCATGCCGCGATCATATCCAGAGAACTGGGGACGCCGTGCGTCGTCGGTACCGGGGAGGGCACGAACATACTGAGGGACGGCATGGTGATAACGGTGGACGGTTCATCCGGGACGATATACAGCGGCGACATAATGAAGGAAGGTGACAAACCGACCGAACAGCAGACCGTCTCCGCACCTTACGTTCCGGTGACCGGGACGAAGATAATGGTCAACATGAGCATGCCCACCAAGGCGGACGAGGTCGCAAAGCTCCCGGTGAGCGGAGTAGGTCTGATGAGGAGCGAGTTCCTTTTCACGAGCTTCATAGGCGAGCACCCGATGCGGATCGTGACCGAGGGCCGCTCCGCCGAGCTGGTGGCAAAGCTCGCCGACGGTATAGGGAAGGTCGCAAGGGCGTTCCATCCGAGACCGGTGATCCTCAGAACATCCGATTTCAAGACGAACGAGTACCGTGACATGAAGGGCGGCATCGATTTCGAACCTGTTGAGTCGAACCCGATGATAGGATGGAGAGGCTGCTCGCGCTACGTCTCCGATAACTACCGTGAGGCGTTCATATGCGAGCTCCGCGCCATAAAGAAGGTGCGCGACGAGATGGGGATGAAGAACCTGTGGGTGATGCTCCCGTTCGTGAGGACCATCGAGGAAGTGGAAGAAATAACACAGATGATGAGGTCCGCAGGCCTCAAGAGAGGCAAGGACCTGAAGATATACTTCATGGCGGAGGTCCCCGTGAACATATTCCTGGCGGACCAGTTCGCCGAATACTGCGACGCGTTCTCCATAGGGTCCAACGATCTGACGCAGCTGGTGATGGGCGTCGACCGTGATTCCGACATACTCGGAAGGATGGGTTACTTCGATGAGAGGAACGACGGCGTCAAGAGGGCGATCAGCCATCTGATAAAGGTGGCTCACGAGCACGGTAAAGAGGTATGCATATGCGGGCAGGCGCCTTCGGTGTACCCGGAGTTCGCGGAGTTCCTGGTCAGAGAGGGCATAGACGCCATCTCGCTCAACCCGGATGCCGTCCTCAGGACGAAGACGATGATCGCGTCGGTGGAACAGAAGATGCTGCTTGAAGCTGCGATGAGGCCCAGGGCACCGTGATCTCAGCTGTTGGTGCTCTCAAGGCGTTTGTTCAGCTTCGCCAGTTCGTCGCTGTCCATGAGCTTCGTGGTCATCTCTATGAACGGATGTTTGTGGCCTTCGATTATCTTGACGTCGCTTAGCGAGCGCAGCCCCCATCTCTCCGCCGTTCTCTCAAGGCCGAGCGTGACATCCAGGTCATCCGGTTCCAGTATGACCGCGTTGAAGGCGGCGTACTCCATGCGCCTCGCCGCCATCACCCGATGGTGACCGTCCACTACAAGATATCCTCTCCGTCTCTTGACGACGATCAGCGGTTCGTTCAATCCTTTCTTTATCTCATACGAGCGTCCGACCAACTCATCCATGAAGACCTCCTTCTGCGTCGGCAATAACTCATTAAGCGGAACATCCCCGCTGACCACTTTGAAATGGATGCCGTTCTGCTGCTCCAGGAACGTCTTTACCGAGAGGACCTTACTGGGCCTCGATTTTTCGATGTGCGATCTGACAACATCTATGTTCGATATTATGCCGACCAGCTTACCGTTCTTGTCCACCACCGGCAGGTTCCTGAGGCCGTACCGGAACAGTACGCGCATCGCATCGTCCATCGACATCTCCGGGACGGCGCACATGGTCCCCATCTGCATGACATCCCCTATCTTCGCGTCGGGACGGTCGGACACTCTGAGCAGTTCCTTGGCGGTTATGAAACCCACAAGGTAATCTTTCTTCGTTATCGGCAATCCGTGGAAGTTCGAATCGCATATCCTTCTGGAAACCTCTCCCACCGTCATGTCCGACTCAACGGACGATACGTCCGTCACCATGTAATCGGATACTGTCTTCTGTTTCGGCATGTACTCATGAGGTCAGTGACGTATACATTGAAATTTGTTACCGTCCATGCAAACCTTAAGGGTTAAATACTGGGCTGAGTATTGGCGGTTCTATTGCCCTGGTAGTGTAGCGGCCTATCATGAAGCCCTGTCGAGGCTTCGACCCGGATTCGAATTCCGGCCAGGGCGCCATTCCGCTATACTCTTTTCTCATCGCTGTCATTTCTTTCCGAGGAACGTTACGCTGAGGCCGCATATCCGTTCGTCATACGAGACATCCGCGCGGACCGAGAACACCTTCTCAAGATTGTCCACCGTTATGACATCCTCGGTCCTTCCGGAACCGACTATCTCTCCCTTCTCCATGAGGAGGACGCGGTCGCAATATCTGGCGGCTAACGTTATATCGTGAGTTACAACGATCACCAACATGTTCTTCTCCCTAGCGAGCCGGACGACAAGTTCCATGAGGTTGAACTGATGGTTTATGTCAAGATGCAGCGTAGGCTCGTCCATAAGGAATATCCTCGGATCCTGCACCAAGGCTCTGGAGATCAGGACGCGCTGCCTCTCTCCGCCGCTCAATTCGGTCACGGAGCGGCTGGCGAAATCGGTCACGCCGGTGGACTCCATCGCTTCGAGTATTCTTTCCATCTCCTCGTCAGAGGGCGGTCGCATCCATTCCGATGTTGGGTACAGACCCATCATCACCGTCTCCAGGACGGTGAACGGGAACGAAAGGTTAACGTGCTGAGCGACCACAGCCATAGTTTTGGCCAATTCCCTTTTGGTCGTCTTCGAAACGTCCTTCCCATCGATCATCACACAGCCGGCGTGCGGTTCCAGATGGGCGTTTATACACTTCATGAGTGTCGTTTTACCGCATCCGTTCTTCCCCAGGATCCCGATGACCTCGCCGCCGGACGCCTTGAAGGAGATGTCCTTCAGGACGTCCGATGAGTGGTATGCGAACCGCACGTCGTTTATCTCGAGCAGCAATCAGTCACCTCCGAGCATGAATTTTCTCTTCGTTCTCATGATGTAGATGAAGAACGGTGCTCCGAGCAATGCGGTCAGTATGCCTATCGGCAGTTCGTTCGGAGATATAACCCATCTCGATACGGCGTCCATGACCATCAGGAACGCCGCTCCGCCTATGATGGACAGAGGTATCAGGAACTTGTGATCCGGACCGACGATCATCCTGAAGATGTGCGGTATTATCAGACCGACGAAGCCGATTATGCCGCTTATGGAGACCGCACCGGCCACTGCCAGCGACGATCCGACAAGTAGCAGTATGCGCGTCCTGTTGACGTTGACGCCGAGGTTCTCGGCCTGTTCCTCGCCCAATGATATGAGGTTCAGCTCTTTGGAACAGAACCATATCAGGATTATGCCGGCCATTATCGGTACGATGGCCAGTCGGAAGGAGGACCATCCGCATGCCGAGAAACTTCCCATGAGCCAGTATACGATACCGGGCAGGGTGCTGTCGTCGGCGATGTACTGTATCGCCGACACCATCCCGTTGAAGAATGCACCGACGGCGATGCCTGCGAGCAGCAGCATCGCAACGGAAACGCCTCCGCTGGTCTTGGCCAGGATGTACACAAGGAACATGGTCCCGAAACAGAACACGAATGCCAGCATAGGAACGGCGTAACTTCCGAGGACGGAACCGACCCCGAAACCCATCGCGAGCGACGCACCGAATGCGGCACCGGACGACACACCGAGTACGGATGGCGACGCCATCGGGTTCCTGAACAACCCTTGCATCGCCACTCCCGCGACGGAGAGCGCCGCACCGACCATGGCGCAGCAGAGTATCCTCGGTAACCGGATGTCACGCATCACATAGATATCGCCTGCGCTCCCGTTGCCGGCGAGCAGACCGAGTATCTCTCCGAATGAGATCTGTGTCGGACCTATCTTCATGGCAACGAAGAATGATGTGATGATCACTGCGACTGTTGCCAGAATGACTATGAGGTTCTTCCGAAAGATCCGTTTGCGTATCTCGTTAAGCTCTTCCACGGTCTTCTTTTCCACAGGCCCACCATAAATAATGAGATAAAAAAGTTTAGCATCAGGTTACCAAACGCATCCTCTGATCCATTGTCCTCGTGTCCTTGACATCGAAGAGTATCACATCCGGCATCGAGGTCACGACCACCTCATCGCTGAGGATGCTCGTCCCGGCCGTTTTGTTTATGTTATTTAGCTCAAGGACATCGAAACAGAGCTGTGTCAGCGTACCCGTGCCCGGGGATGTTCCGGCGGGCAGTTCCATGTACACTGTCAGGTCATTTTCGGTGATCGATGCCGTCATTGAGTACAACCTGTCCTGGAAATCCGACAGCGAGGCGTTGTCGGCTGTATCTATACCCACGAGCTGTCCCAATGCGTCGACCACCGACAAAAGGTAACCGAGCGATGTGATGGCATAGTAGTCTATGCACAATACCTTTACATTACCGCCGATAGCGGAGATCGCGGTCATGAGAGCATCATAATTTGTTATGTAACCCCAAACGACAAGACAGAAGGTCTCATCCTCCCATCCGTCCCTGTCCTTGAAGAACGCGTTCAGAGAATCGACGCTCAACGTGTACTCGGAACCGAGTGTCCCTCCGGCCATGCCGTT
Organism: Methanomassiliicoccaceae archaeon; assembly: GCA_009780795.1. Classification (GTDB taxonomy): domain Archaea; phylum Thermoplasmatota; class Thermoplasmata; order Methanomassiliicoccales; family Methanomethylophilaceae; genus Methanomicula. Next base: position 3,169 of record WQZJ01000025.1, on the reverse strand, counting down.
CGCGGAGTAACCGTTCCACGTGGTGTTCCCGGCGGCTACGACGGAATCCCACACATCCGCACCGAGCATCTGCACATACGAATCAGTGAAACCGAGTCCGTACGAAATTATCCTCATATCCTTTATCTCGTCCGTCGTGAAGGACACCGGTGTCGCCGTCGGCGTTCCGCCCGCTCCTCTTCTGGCACCATTTATGGTGATGCCGTCATCTGTATGTTCTACAAGCGACGCATATGTAAGTTCGCTCCCTTCCGGCACGGATACCTTTTCCGGCAGATCGCCGTAGACGATCCCATAGATGCCCTCGATAGCATCAATTATCTTTGGCGTGGCGGATATCTTGGAATAATCCACCTCCCCTACTGCCGGGTCCCACGAATACCATCCGCCTTTGCCGCTCTCCCCCTCGGGCCAGAACGCGACCGCTACGGTCGCCCCTCCGATGAACAGTGCCGCAACGGCTATTACAATGACCTTACTTGTTATCATATCATCACGACCCCTTGCATTGTCGTCTTTTCATGGTATATCGAATCGGTACTTATAGTTATGCGCTTTTTTAAAATTCGTGTTACTAAGTATTTCACACGTGTGAAATATGTGCTACTGATGTTTTTTTATAATATGCGCGCCTCATGCGCGTTTCAGAAAGTTTCTTTAACTTGATGTTTATCTGACGTGTATGCGATGGGTGCTCCGCGGCAAGATACACAGAGCGACGGTCACACAGACCAGGCTCGACTACGAAGGTAGCATAACCGTTGACATAGATCTTTTGGAGAAGGCCGGCATATGGGTGAGTGAGAAGGTCTTCATAGCGAATGTGACCAACGGCAATCGATTCGAGACATACGCGATGGAAGGGGACCGCGGGTCCGGGATAATCGCATTGAACGGTGCCGCCGCCCATCTGTGCGATGTCGGCGACAAGATAATCATAATGGGTTTCGAGCTGACCGACGTGCCGATAAAGGCCAAGGCGGTCGCGGTCGATGAGGACAACCGCGCCGTGAAGGAATTCACGTACTGACATGCCGCTGAAAATATATTCCGACGGAGGGTCGCGCGGCAATCCGGGGCATTCCGCGTTCGCGGTGGTGGTCTGCAGGGATGACGAGATAGTACACAAGTACGCTGAATACATCGGTGTAGGTACCAACAATGCGGCAGAGTACCGAGGTCTGATATACGCGATCGGCTACGCCGTCGATTCCGGCGAGGACGAAGTGGAGTTCATCATGGACTCGAAGCTCGTGACGGAGCAGATGAAAGGGAACTTCAAAGTAAGGTCGGACAACATCGCCGGGCTGCACGGCGATGCGAAGGCGATGGCGTCGAACATCCGTTACGCTAGATTCACACACAGAAGACGTTCGGACCCGATGATAACGATGGCCGATGCGCTCCTGAACATAGAGCTGGATGCCCGTTCCGAAGTCAATTGAACATAGAGGCGAGATCGTTCAGACGTACCGTCCTCTGATCGCCGGTGGTCATGTCCCTTACCGTAACGGAATCTTCGGCCAATTCATTCTTTCCGACGATGATCGCATATTTCGCATTCACCGAGGACGCATGCTTCAGGGCCTTGGCCATCTTACGCCTCATTATGTCGATGTCCGCTGACACACCGCCGGAGCGGAGCATAGAGACGATCTTTGCTGCATCCGTTCTCACATCATCGGACACAGGGACCACGTAAGCATCCACGCCCCTACCCTCGAACGTCTGTCCTTCCTTTTCCATCGCCAACAATATACGATCGAAACCTATCGCAAAACCGGTGGAGAACACTTTCTCGCCGCCGAAGAGCTCTGAGAGCGAATACGAACCGCCTCCGCATATCTGTTTCTCGGCGCCGAGCGATGGTGCCTCGGCCTCGAACACCATCCCCGTGTAATAATCAAGACCTCTCACGACACCGAGGTCTATCTCCACGTTCCTCACGTTCATCGCTTCCAGTATCTCTGTCAGCTCTCTGAGGTATGAAGCCGCCTCATCAGGTACCAGGTCGAGCATATCGAGCACCTCCTTCCCGCCGACCGTTCCCGTGATCTTGAATATGAGGTCTATGGCGTCGCTGTCCGCACCCGCCGCCTCGAGCATCGGGCGCGCCTCGTCGTACAGTTTCTTGTCAAGTTTCTGAAGTACCTCTGCCATCCCGTCTCTCGGGATGCCCGCGGTTGCGAGCAGACCTCTCAGGACACCGATGTGCCCCATTCGTATCTTATAGTCGAGTAACCCCAACGACTTGATCATGGATGCAGCCAAGGCTATCGCCTCCGCATCCGTCTCGGCGTTCGCATTCCCTATCAGTTCGGCACCGAACTGGAAGAACTCACGGTACCGGCCGCTCTGCGGCCTTTCATAACGGAAGCACTGACCGAAATAGAACAACTTCAGCGGACGCGGTTCATTGCTCATGCCGTTGACGAACATCCTCATCACCGGAGCGGTCAGTTCGGGACGCAACGCGATGTCCCTGTCGCCCTTGTCCTTGAACGAGTAAATCTCGTTCAATATGTTCGGTCCGGACCTGGTTGTGAATAATTCCGTTTCCTCGAATATGGGCGTCGCTATCTCCCTGAAACCGAATATCCCCGCCGTTCTTCTGAGGATGTTCTCGTAGTGTCTCCTTCTTTCCATCTCGTTGGGAAGGAAATCCCTGGTTCCGCGCGGACATTGGATCATGATGCGCTGAAATGTGACAACGGAAATAAATCTGTTGCTCCGTTGTCAGCTTGTGAGCATCACCTGCGCACGATTATCGTGACAACATCGCCGTCCCGGACCACGTGGTCTATCCCTACCGTCTGGCCGGGGAACTTGGCGCTGTCGCCCCATACCATCGCATATCTGAAGTTAGGCCGGAACGTGCGGTGTATCTGTTCGCAAACATCACCTATACTGCTGCCGTGCTTCACTATCAGCGGTACGTCCATGTCGGCCTCCTGGCCCTGAGGTTTCAGATAGACGCGTATCATCCCTATCGTGTCGAAGAGCGCCTGTTTCAGATCCTCTACGCCGTATCCGGTGGCGGCGGATACCGGGACCTTCCTCATGTCCGGAAGCTTCGCATATACGGTGTCGAGCTTATCCGGGTCGATCAAATCCACTTTATTGACGGCGATTATCGCGTCTATGTACACACGGTTCCCTGCGAGGACGT
>WQZJ01000024.1 GCA_009780795.1 Methanomassiliicoccaceae archaeon | reverse complement strand
TTTCACGTGAGCGACCGCATAAGAACGGAACTCGACCTCTCATGCAGGGGCGTATGGTACAACAAAGGGAACGATGCGGTCACAGAGGCACAGGACCTGGCGGTCAGGAGTGCCGGTAGATTGAAGAATGCGCTGAAGGAGGCCACCAAGGTGTACGGCGAGTTCTTCAGCAACTGCAGGGAGGCCGGTGTGTACGAGGACCGCACAGTACTCAGATCGTCGGTGTCCGCCAATCTGAGCAATTTCACTGATCTGAGATACATAGCGAAGGTGATGGATGCGTCGCTGGAGGAGCCGTCGGTATCACTTGCCGATATCGTACCGGATGAGAAGATAGACATGGACGAACTCAACGCAGCGGCCAGGGAGGCCGCGTTGGGCTCCCTGCAGTCGTCAGATCCGCTGAACGTCCCTGTGTACTGCGACGGGAAGTGGAACTGGAACCTGTTCATGGCAGGTAAGAAGGAGATAGAGTGGTCCGTACTCAACGATGACGGTGACCTCGAGGTGAAAGGAGCGATGGACGCCGATGATATCTCATTACCGCAGCTGGACGCCGGCGCGAGGAACATCCTTAAAGATTACGTTTCCACGCTGAACGGAAGGGACAGCATGATGGGCTCCGTCTTCCACACGATGGATTCGCTCGAATACGAGGATGATATGACGAATGTGTACTACGGGTCGCTGTCGGTGGCGATAATAGACCTCATGTGGAGATCGTCCCTCCTGGACCGTCTGATGGGCATCGGGAACGGTGCCGACGGCATGAGGGAGGCGATAATATTCTATGACATGGACCGTCTGGACGCACCCACCATAGGCGCGTTCGTGTGATCCGCACACGAACGCCTTGCGCACCGTGCACAATAATACGTGCGCACGGGCAGCTGCGATATCTTCATATACTCAATGGATTATGGACATTTGGTGGCCAAACCAATGATGAAGCCTTTAACTGTTCTCAGCCAGTCGGTCAACAAGAACGTGATCGTCGAGCTCAAGGGAAAGAGGGAGTACCGCGGTGTACTGGACGGCTATGACCCGCACATGAACCTGGTGCTGAAGAACGCAGAGGAGTTCGTGAACGGTCAATCATTGAGGAAGCTGAGTTTGACGATAGTCCGCGGGGACAACGTGATATACATTTCACCATAAAGAGGGATAAACAATGGGAACAGGAACGCCTGCACAGGGAAGACACAACAAGTACAAGGTGCATATACCGTGCCGCAGATGCGGCAAGCACGCATACCACGCCAGAAGAGGGGTGTGCGCGTCATGCGGTTACGGAAAGATGGCAAAGTTGAGGTCGTACGCCTGGGCGAAGGCACATAATTGAGATGATACGATGGCAGGGCCGAGGCACAGCTGTGGTGTCGTGGGAATGTCATGTTCCGATGATGTCGCACCTGGTATTTTCAAAGCCCTGCGTATGATGCAGCACCGCGGTCAGGAGTCCGCGGGCATCTCCGTTTTTAACGGGAACAAGATGGTCACCGTCAAGGGATCCGGTCTTGTCAACGATGCCATAAAGCCGAGCGAGCTCCGCCTCGTGAGCGGATGGAGCGGTATCGGTCATGTGAGATACCCATCCGGCGCCAACAGGTCGGAGAGGAACATAGAACCGCTCGAATTGGAGATAACGCATGGTGTTCTCGCGGCGTCGCACAACGGGGCGCTGACGAATCACAACGAGCTGAAGAAGAAGTACCTGGAAGCGGGATGGTCATTCTCAACCGATTCCGACTCCGAGATAATCGCGAAGATAATAGCAAAATATCTGACACAGAACAACGACCCGGTGAAGGCGATACGTTCGACGATGACGGAACTCGAAGGTGCATACTCTTTGACGATATTGTTCAACAGCCGCGTCTTTGGTGTCAGAGACCCATACGGGTTCAGACCATTATGCATCGGAAAACTGGACAACGGTCACATCATCGCATCGGAGAGCATAGCGATAGACATCTTCAGCGGTGAATTCGTAAGGGACGTCGCACCGGGAGAGATAATAGAGATCACGGCGGATAATTTCAGATCTTATCCGGCGGCAGTACAATGTCAGTCCGCTCACTGCATGTTCGAGTGGATATATTTCGCGAGACCGGACGCCGTGATAGATGGTGTCGAAGTATACTCGGTAAGAAGGAGGGTCGGTCACATACTGTCCGAGGAGTGGCCGGCTGACGTGGACCTAGTGATGCCCGTTCCCGACTCCGGAAGAGCACATGCGCTCGGATTCTCGATAGGCTCCAAGATACAGTATGAGGAAGGATTCATGAAGAACCGTTTCATCGAGAGGACGTTCATACTCCCGGACCAGAAGCAGCGCGAGGCGAGCGTGGCGATGAAGATAAACCCGATACGGTCGACGGTCGAAGGAAAGAAGATAGTTCTTGCGGACGACAGCATAGTACGCGGCACCACGCTGCTGAAGCTGATAAAAATGTTGCGCAACGCAGGCGCAAAGGAAGTTCACGTAAGGATAGGATGTCCGCCAGTCATAGGTCCGTGCTACTACGGAGTGGACATGAAGACAAGGGACCAACTCATAGCTACGAAGTATACAGTGGACGAGATATGCGAACAGATAGGCGCCGACAGCTTAGGATACATAAGTGTACCCGGACTCGTGAGGGCGATAGGGAAATCAGAGAACGATCTGTGCATGGCGTGCGTCAACAACAAATATCCGACAATGATACCCGGCGAGACGCACAGGTTCCAATCGACGCTCAAGGATTCGTACTGAGCGTAGCGCTCAGGTTTGATCCGATGACCTTATCGTTCGAATGATATCTATTGGATCGATACCTTATTCTTCATTTCGATTCTCAAATAAATATGAAAATCGCCCTTACAGCCGATAGAGCTGTGAACTTTCCCATTTAAACTCCGTAAGGACACAGCGTATCTTGTCCGTCTATCAATTTTGCAGACGCCGTCTGCAAAAATTTAACAACGTTTAACGATTTGTGAATTCTAGTTTTTATGACCCGACAACCATCACTTTTCGGAACCGTCGTCATTCATGTTGAGAATGATTCCTCTCTCAATGTCTTCGGCCGTCGGTAGAAAATCCTCGTACCCTTCAGGCATCTTACCAGCGAGTCTGTACTCGCTTATTCCCATCGGTTTCGATATGTCGCGCAATGAGTACTCAGCAACTATGTTATTCTTGCTTTTGCAAAGAAGTATGCCTATCGTCGGGTTATCCTTTTCTTTCTTCAATATATCATCGATTGCAGAAAGATAGAAATTCAGTTTCCCCACATATTCGGGTTTGAACGTACCCTTCTTCAATTCCACGACGACGTAGCATGATAGGTTCGTATTATAGAACAATAGGTCGGCATAGAAGTCCTCTCCTCCGACCTCAAGATGGTATTGTCTGCCTATGAAAGCGAAACCGGTTCCCAATTCCAACAAAAATTTTGTGATGTTCCTCGTAAGTTCGTTCTCGATCTCGTGTTCAAGTATGTCCTCACCGTTCTGTATGAAACTGAAAACATAGAGATCGTTCATTTGCTGAAGTGCGAGTTCGCTTTGTGGAGCGGGTAGGCGTTTCTCAAAGTTACTCACCTTGGGTGTTGTGACTCGCCTCTTGTATAGATCAGACTCTATCTGGTGAACCAACACGTCAATGGACCAACCGCTATCAATTGTTTTTCTAGCATACCACTCCCTCTGAACGGCATCCTTCACTTTATCTAGCAAAGTGATGTTATGAGACCATGGTAATTTTGCAGACACTGTCTGCACAAATTCAAGATCAGGATATGTTCTCGCAAACTTTACCATGTAATTTAGATTTCTGACAGAATAACCGGTAGTCCCAGGGAAATCCGACCTGATGTCACGAGACAAATTCTCAACAAAACTGGAACCCCATAACATATTTTCGTTTATGGCGCATCCGATGTTCCAATAGAGTATTATCAATTCACTGTTAACACTTAGGGCGGCACGATGCTGTGCAGATCTGATACGCATTTTTATATTTGCGACAGTGGAGATGTACTCTCTGCCATTCATTAGATTTGCCATTTCATTCACCCCATATTTCCGCATTTGAATTCTAGATACGAGTTGTCGCTACGTATATCGCACTGTAGATCAGTATATAATCGAAACGGAGAGGTCATTGAAAGTACTCGATCTCACTTTGACACATCTGATAAACAATGATTTCACCAGAACGACCGTGGCAAACCTTTAAGAATGACAAATTATTCCTCGCCTTACAATATGGGCAGGTAGATCAGCTGGAAGATCGCTACCTTGGCATGGTAGAGGCCGCGAGTTCAAATCTCGCCCTGTCCACTCCTTTTACTGGCTCAAGAATTTTTTGCGCTGAAAACGACCCCATTCAGAAAGGCCTCCTGTTTTCGGTTAAAGTACTCGTCGAACCTCATTGCGATGGGTTTCAGATCATCGACCTGTAACCCCAAATAAATTCGAGTCGTGTCTTTCGATTTATGTCTCAGCATTCGAGATACTTCATCTTCGGTAGCTCCGGACCGTAAGCACATGCGTGCTCCGGTCCGCCGAAGCATGTGCTTCGTGACCTTCCGTTCAATGCCTGCACGTTCCCCCAATTCCCGGACGATATCATCGATGGCCGTCTTCTGGAAAACGCCCACTTTGGGGCTGAAAGAACCCTTCCGGTACACCAGCATGTCGCGCGGCGCGTCAGGTATCCCTTCAACGACCTTGCGGCGGTATGCGAACATGTCCGCCAGGACTTTATCGGAATCCCCGACAAAGGAAACGGGATCCTTGCGGCCGCCTTTGTTCACGACCTCCACATAACCGACGTAGATGTCATCCACGGTTATGCTTCTCATGTCGTGACCACGTAACGCCCACTTGAGAAGACAGTGCGCTATGTATTTCTCCAAAGGATTCTGACATGCATTGTAGTATGCAACCGCTTCCTCGTCGCTCAGCCACTTGTCTGGTCCGATCGTCCTGCGCTGTGTCGAGTTCCTCGGTGAAGGATATTCCGCGCCTATGTTATTACCATGATACGCAAGGTAACGGAAGAGTATCGACCGTCTGTTATGGTTGTACTTCGGCGCTCCGGTCCAGCGTTCCTTTATCAGAAAGTCTATCTCTTTCTCTCCTATCAATACGGGATTGAAATTCAGTCCGCTCTCATGAAGGAACCAAAGGTCACGGTGAAGTATCTCTTTGTATCCGGTTATCGAGACCTCGCTGCGGCCGGCCTTTATCAGCGGGCCGAGGAATTTGTTCACTGTCTCACGGATTGTACGGCGTACGTACTCAGGTGTTCCCATTAACGACCTCCTGCGTACGGATCTCGTGAAGGTATCGGGTACACAGAGCGTCTTCACGTAACACTCTGCCCCTCGCTTCGGTCTTGTTGTTCATTTTCATTCCTCTTGTTGATTCATGGGTGCGGAGAAGCAGGGTTTTCGGAGTTTTCTTTGTGACATCTTGCAACCCTATCTGCTCTCCCTGCGTCTCTCCGCAGTATGTTGAGTGGTGACATACTATATAACAATGTCGTTTGTCAACTGTCAACAACCACAGATACTTTTTTAATCGGGCAGCACTATGTCGTTTCGTGACAAACCCTATCGGCAAGTTATTCGGACCATTTGTGATCGACATTCTGACGATCGTCTCGGAAAACCCGGGAATAAAGAGGACGGATCTGTACAACATGCTCGGCAAATCAACGAACACACCTCGCGTACTGACAACGGAACTGATAGCGGACGGGTTCATAGAAGAGACGATCGGAAAGCGTTACAACGTCAAAACTCTGGAATTGACGGAGGAAGGGGAACGTGTTCTCTCGCTTATCAAAGCGATGATAGACGGAAAGAGCATAGAACCAACAAATTACGGCGCACCTGCGGCAGTTCGGGATGCGGTAAAGGGGAAGAACGCATAATTGATTAATACGGAGACCGTTGAGTGATACAATGACCCTCTTGGACGAGATAAGGAAAGGCGAAGGGGAGAGGATGGAGTTCAAGGTTGAACTTCCCGAGGAGAGTATGCGTTACGTTGATACCGTCATCTCCTACAGCAACGGCGCCGGAGGGAAGCTGATAATAGGAGTTGACGATCAGCGCAACATCAAGGGATTATCGTGGGAGGAGATGAACGATGTTGAAGCGAGAGTTACAAGTGCCGTCTCAGATCTCTGCACTCCTCAGATCGTTCCTCATTTTCACAGATGGAATCTGGACGGGAAGAATGTCATCGAGATAAGGATACACGAAGGCGACAAGAGACCGTATCATGTCAAGGGCAAGAAATGGGAGACAACGACAATACGTGTCGGCTCCGCCAACAGACAGGCATCGGAGGCGATGATACGCGAGATGGAGCTGCACACGAGCGGCAAGACATTCGACGGCACCCGAAGTGATGAGGAGGATCTCGACGAGAGTAAGATAAAGAAACTGTGCGAAGATCTCACTGAATACAAGAAAAGGGAATTCAGCAGAAAGGATCTCGTAAACCTGCGGGTGATAAAGAAAGATGCCGACGGCGAATATCCGACGATCGCATATTCGTTACTGGTAGGGAGCAACCATCCCTCATATGTCACAGAATGTGCAAGCTTCAAGGATACGACGAAACTGATCTTTCTGGACAAGGAGACGATCGACGGCCCTGTTTACAAACAGATAGACAAAGCTCTGGCGTTCGTTCTCAGACATATCAACGTCGGTATCAGGTTGCAGAAGGATTCGATAGCCAATGAGGATATCTATGAGATGCCCAAAGAAGCAATAAGAGAAAGTCTGGCGAACGCGCTGGCTCATAGGAGTTACATGCAGATCGAAGGCAGGACGATGGTCGCGGTTTTCAGTGACCGCATTGAGGTCACATCACAAGGCACTCTTCCTTCCGGACTCACTCTGGAGGATGCGCTGGCGGGAGGGACGATGAGCCGCAATCCCATACTGACGAATGTGTTCAGAACGGCCGGCGTCACTGAGGGATGGGGCTCCGGGATGGAGAAGATGGTCAAACTTTGCAGATCATACGGTCTGAAGGATCCTCTCTTTGAGAAGATGGGAGCCATGTTCAGGGTGACGTTCTACAGGCCGAAGGAGTTCGATCCGACCGTCGGTCATGGTGAGGCGAAGAAGGATTCTTCCGGCACGAACGGAAATGCGGTTCTGAAGTTTAACGACGAATCGGTCCTTGAAGCAATTAAGAACGGTAAAGGGGAAAGCATAAATTCCCTGATTAAAGAGACAAAACTGTCACGTGCTTCCGTTACAAGGTCCCTGGAATCTTTGAAGAATAAGGGTCTGGTCGTAAGGACCGGCACCGTTCGCAAAGGACGTTACGAAACCAGATAATCTGAGACTAATTGAGATTGGCTGATACTGGTTGAGATTGGTTGATACTGGTTGATACTGGTTGAGATTGGTTGATATTGAATGGTTAGTTTTAAGTAGACGGTCACATGCTATTATCAAACGATGGAGATAGAGAACAGAACAATTGCGTTGCTTATCGATTCAGAAAATATTTCGCAGAAATATTTTACGATCTTGATGGATGAATTGAACAAATTCGGCGATGTCACATACAGACGAATCTACGGGGACTTCACAAAAGCAAGCGGCTGGCGTGACCTGTTGTTGCAGTTCGCCATTGAACCTATGCAGCAATATTCCTGTACGACCGGTAAGAACTCTTCCGATGCAGCGATGATAATAGACGCAATGGACATATTATACAAAGGCAACACAGATTGCATCTGTCTCGCAACAAGCGACAGTGATTTTACAAAATTGGCGACACGCTTCCGTAATGAAGGCTATGTTGTCATAGGTGCAGGCGAAGAAAAGACACCGTCCTCGTTCAGAGTTGCTTGTCACAGATTCCTGTTAATGGATGTACTTTTGAAAGACATCAAAAAAGAGGCGCCCGCGGTAAGCAAACTGGAGAAAGAGAAACCGGTCAAGAAGGTTGCAAAGGCGGCTAAAGAACAATTACCCATAGCCGACAGCATTCTTATCTCGTTAAGACGATTGGTGGATATTGCAAAGGATATTGTTGAGAGCAATGCAGAATCTGACGGATGGATGCATCTTGCAACATTCATGAATGAATTGTATAAGAGAGAAAATGCCTTCAACCCCAAGAACTACGGTTATCCCAACAGCAAACCGTCTTCGTTCTTCAAAGATGTGACCGAAGACAAGAAGCCCGTATTCATACTTGAGCGCGAAAAGAACATCGATAGGATAAAGATAAACAAGTAATCAGGAAGAATCCGTCATGACGAGTAAAAAATCTCCAGACGAATTTACGGGAGAAGATGTCAAAAATACGGGTTTCTACCCTAAGAGTGAAGATGCGATAACGTGGGAAGGACATGTAGCCAAAGTGATAGGTGAACAATGTGAAAAACAAGCCATCAAGATCTTCAATCTTTGTTTTGATGGTAAAATAGAAGAAACAACTGAGGCGAAAACTCCAGATTGGATAGACTGTGGCGGAAAATACGTCATAGAGGTTTATTCGGGCAGATCTGTAGGAAAACTTGATGAAACGCTGACTGAAAAGACGGGTATCCCTTGCAAAGTGCATACGCATAATAAACGCGAATTAAGAAAAAGGATTAAAAGTTGTTTAAAACACGCAAAAGAGAAAGACCTTGATTATGTAATGAAGAAATATGGACTGTCGGAAAGGCCGACCTACATTTCGTTTTATTCGATACAGAATGAGAACATGTTCTGGATCACCGATTGGAATGATGTAGTCAATCTCGTTAGAAAAGATGATTTCGATAATTACAATGTAGACTGCCTTATCATATACAGTGCACCAAATACGGCATACTCCGCAAAGACCCTGGTTTTCTATAAAAAGGGAAAGCCGATCGATCCCGAGATATTCAAGTACAACGTGGACATGATCGAAGTTCAGGACAATTGATGACGGTGTAATGCTGCTGTATTTCAGCTCACAATATTCTGAATCCCTGCACTGCGTGTCCATTCATTGCACCCTCATTTTTCTTCACGGGCTTGCCCCCTCACACTATCCTCGGAGGCGGCATATCGCCGGTTTGGGTCTGTTTTTGTTGTTGTTCTTTTTGGACCTCAAACCGCCGTAAGGCCTCCTCGGATGGCCGTTCCCGAGGGCAAGCCCTCAGGTGGAAGAAAAAATGAGTGACACAAGCAACGAAGGACGAACGCACAGCATACATGGTATTCAGATCGGATGTCATGTATGCTCAAACAGTGAGACACAGAAAGTGTACACGTGCATCAGGGACAACTGGGTCCTGCATGAGTACGTGAAGGCAATGAGCAACAACGGCAATCTGACCGCAGAACAGCTCGCAGAATTCTTCTGGTTCGCAGCTGAGACGATAGATGAGGTCGGGAACGAATTCGATGATGTGAACATCGACATAATCGACTGGAACGAACTCACAGTATTCTACAAGGAGGCTTGAGAATGAGCGAGACACTCAGCAGCGTGTTCCAGAGCGTAGGCAAAGGATACGGATACGACAGCGTAAGCGCAGAGGCAACGGAGTTCAAAGAATTCAAGGTGAAGTGGCGCAGAAGTTGCGGATGGATAGAATTCGAGATCTCCGATTACATGAAGGATGCTCCGTCAGAGGCAGTGAAAGGATTGGCCGAGATGATATTCTCAAGGCTCTCCGGAACGAGGATGGATGAATACCCGAAGGAGATGCACGATTGGATCACATCCGATGAATTCGTGAAGTCGAAGCAGAAGATCTTCCTGGACAGGTCAAAGAACCTGACAAGGTCTGCGATAGGCGAGCACATAGATCTCAACGAATCGTATAAGCGGCTCGTTGAAATGGGACTCGTGAAATATGACAAAGATGTCGTAATCTCGTGGACCAAAAGACCGAATGTGAAGAGCATTGGCCATGCGTCGGTGCTGATGAAAGTCATCACAATATCGTCGGCATTGGACTCGGACAAGATACCCGAGTTCGTTCCCGACTATGTGCTCTACCACGAGCTCCTGCACCTGAAGAAAGGATTCGATCCGTTCGGTGAGCGTCACGGAACGGACTTCAGAACAATGGAATCGTTGTTCCCGAAAGCGGATGAAGCCGATCAATGGCTTAAGAAACTGAGACTCGTTCTGTGAGGTGCCAGCAATGTCAAAGATATTGGATAAATGGCAGTCATTCAAGGAGATTAAAGGTGCCGAATACGCACTCATGGAGCTTGAAAAAGCGATGGGAGTTTGGTTGCTCACAGACCACATAAGGTTCATCCTCCGCATGAACGATTACGAAAGCATGACGGCCGTCGCAGGAGGTGATCAATGATGTCCTCGATAACGGTGCAGGATGCAGTCATACTGCATCTCAACAGATATTCGAACAGGCGCCCGAATGAATTCAGCATGCCGTTTGATACCACGCAGGACGGCATCGCCGCCGCTTTGGGCATAACACGCGGTCACGTCTCGCTAGAACTGAAGAAACTTTCCAAGAAGGGAAGCATCGGTTCGATAATCGCCCATACGCCCAATTCCAAGAGGAAGAGGATCACATATTATCTGAAACCGCAGGGAATGTCCGCCGTACCGGCGATAGCCGAGATAATGAGAATAGAGAGGATCACGGAGGAGTCGATATTCATCGGCTACTCGTTCCCGGACGAGGTCAAAAGGGATCCCTGGAAGATGAAAGCGATGAAGGAGATAGAGAAGGCTGCCGCGGTCCTCGGTTCGGGACAGAGTTCGCCTGCGATAATCCATCTCACTCTGGCGATAAAGGAACTGGCCGCAGCGGGAGGTGACCGGTCATGAAAATGGCCGAATACATTCTTTCCGTATTCAAAATGAGGCCCATGGTCGTGATGTCATGGGGATCTCAGAAGTTCAAGGCTTCGGAGGATGACAAAGGTCTCTCGTTTCAGGTGAACGGATTCGTTTACCGCGGTATCGTGAAAGTGGAGTATGACCGAGGTTCAGATACGTTCAATGTGACCGTCAGAGGAGAGACCACCGAAGATGTTCACATCGGTGAACTGATTGACGTGATAGATGCTCTGGTGGAGACAGGAGATATGAGTGAAGGCATGTACGAGGATTGCATAAATGATTGGCTGAAGACGGCAAAATTGGATAATCATCGGTAACGGGATCCATTCTCAAATTTTTTTCATATCATAAAATTCAACTAATGGGAAACCTTTTGAATAAAGTTAGCTTAGCGAAAGCTAGCAGGAGGTGTGTCTACGCAGTGTGAAATTTGCGGTCAGCAAACAGACAGTAACGGTTGCAAATACTGCGGTGACGTCTCCTCCGGAGAAGCGACAATAGAAATTTTCTGGTGTGCCGACTGCAACATCCCAATCATAAAGGCAGTGGGCAGCATAGATAGAAACATTTGTCCACTCTGTAATGGGAACACCTCATTTGTCTCCGTCGATATGCGCCCAGTATTCCCCGAAGAAAGATTACTGATTGAGATATTATCGGGAAAACCACTTGAATATCTGAATAAAAGCGTATGGGCATCTAAAAATCGATACTTCATCGATGGTAAATCCACTCCGTTGATAACAGATTCCTATAGAAAAAAATCGCCACAAAAAATAAGCGAAGAAATGGAGCTCTATAAAGAACGAAACACCTATACTTTCTTCAATGAAAACATTCAGCGATTTATCAAAGCGAACAAGACGAGACTAGATTATATCTGTCATGAAGCATTCTGTTTCATAGAAGAAACATCCAAAAACTACTCGCAAGAGTGCATCGTCACATCATTCTCGGGGGGAAAGGATTCTACTGTAACCGCCGATCTGACAATACGTGCACTCGGTAATCCCAGCTTAGTGCACGTTTTCGGTAACACCACTCTTGAATTTCCGTCTACCATAGAATACGCTCAGAGATACAGGGAGAATAACCCGTTAGCGATATTCAAGACCGCGATAAACAAAGAACAGGATTTCTATAAGGTCTGTGAGGATATCGGTCCGCCCGGGCGAATGATACGCTGGTGCTGCAACATGTTCAAAACCGGACCGATAACAAGAGTCCTCAACAGCATATACCCAGATAAAGAGATTTTAACATTTTACGGTATACGAAAATGTGAATCCGTCACAAGAAGTAAATACCGTCGCGTCGAAGACGACGCTGAGTCATTGAAGATACACAGACAGAAAGTGGCCTCACCCGTCTTCCTCTGGAGGGACATAGAAATATGGCTATACATTCTGAGCGAAGATCTCGATTTCAATGATGCATATCGCATGGGATACGATCGCGTCGGATGTTGGTGTTGCCCCAACAACACGTTGAAGGCACAATTCCTATCACAGATATATATGCCCGAACAGTCTGAAAAATGGCGGAATTTCTTAATAGATTTCGCCAGGAAGATTGGGAAACCAGATGCTGAAAACTATGTCGATTCCGGATCATGGAAGGCACGACAAGGCGGTAACGGCGTCGCAGCTGCAAACGATATTAAGATTCGTTATACGAACTGTACCACTGAAAATAATGCAAAGGTCTACGAACTCAATAAACCGATAAATGATTCCTTTTT
>WQZJ01000023.1 GCA_009780795.1 Methanomassiliicoccaceae archaeon | reverse complement strand
CTCGTCCTTTATGCCTATGTCCCCGGAATGTAACCAGCCTTTCTTGTCGATCGCCTTGGCGGTCTCCTCGGGCATGTTGTAGTACCCTTTCATGACATTGTACCCGCGGCAGCAGAACTCTCCCGGGACGCCGGGCGGGCATATGTCCCCCGTTTCAGGGTCGATGATCTCCACTTCGACACCCTGCAACGCCGGACCGACCGTCGAGCACTTCATCTCAAGGCTCGGTTCATCGTATCTCGTCTGCGTCATTCCGGGTGACGATTCGGTCAGTCCGTAAACTATCGTAAGTTCCGATGCGTTCATCTTCTCCACAACGTCGTTCATGGTCTTTATCGGACAGGGGGAACCGGCCATTATGCCGGTCCTCAGCGAACTGTAATCGAACTTGCTGAACAGCTTGTGCTCAAGCACCGCGATGAACATCGTCGGAACACCGTATACGGATGTGCACCGTTCCTGCTCTATGGAGGTCATCACGACCACCGGATCGTACTGTTCCAGGATCACCATGGTACATCCGTGGTTCACCGCCGCCATCACGCCGAGGACACAACCGAAGCAGTGGAACAGCGGCACCGGAAGACATATCCTGTCCTTTTCGGAGTAGTTCATGTTCTCTCCGATCCAGAAACCGTCGTTGGCGATGTTGTGATGCGTCAGCATGACGCCCTTGGGGAACCCCGTGGTCCCGGAGGTGTACTGCATGTTCACCACATCGTAGCATGTGATGCCTTTTTTCCGTTCCTCGAACTCTTCATCGGACGTTTGACATGACAGAGATATCACTTCAGTGATCGAATACATTCCGCGGCGCTTTTCCGGACCGAGGAATATCACGTTCCTGAGGTTCGGATATTTGTCGGCGTGGAACTTCTCGCGCGGCTGTGTTTTCAACTCAGGTATGAGCTCGTATATCGTCGCCACGTAGTCGGTGTCGCGGTATCCGTCGATCATCATCAGATGCTCCGTCTCAGACTGACTGAGGATGTAGTTTATCTCCGCCGAACGGTAGTTGGTGTTTATCGTCAACAGTATGGCGCCAATCTTCGCAGTAGCGAACTGGATCTGCACCCAATGAGGGACGTTAGTGGCCCACAGCGCCAGTTTATCTCCCTTCTTGACACCCAGCGCCATAAGTCCTTTGGCAAGTGTGTTCACCGAATCGTTGAACTCCCTCCATGTCTGTCTGTAATCCCGGTCCACATAGACGAGCGCATCGACATTCGGGAATTCAGCGGCCCGCTTTTCGAGCAACTCCCCAAGCGTCTCCTCGGTGGTTATCTCCTTTCGTTTCATGTTCACACCGGTGCGTAGATTATCGCGAATATCTCTGCGGGACCGCCGGCCGAGCCGAGGAAGTGCGGAACCAGCGAATTATAATAGACCGTATCGCCGGCCTTCAGGGTGTGCACCTCTTTACCGTATACGAGCTTCACTTCACCCGATACTACGATAACGAACTCCTCGCCCTCATGTGACGACAGTTCCTCGGACTCGCCCTCCTCTATCACGATGTACAGCGGCTCCATGTGCCTGTCCGTCTTTCCCTTTCCCAGCGGGAAATAGTGGTAGTGGCCGCCGGCGCCTCTGTGCGATGATGTCTCCTCCTTTCTTGCGTCATGCCTTACGATCAGCGGATCCTTCACGAACTGGTCGTCCATGAACGTTCCGACGCGCTGCCCCAACGCCCTCGACAATTTGATCATCGAACCTATCGGAGGGTACGTCGTACCGTTCTCTATGTCGTTTATGAGACTTAAACTGAGGCCGGCATTCGTTGACAGCTCCTCTGCGGTCAAACCTAATTTCTCTCTGTATGTCCGAACCCTTTTACCCAGCTTATCTGTTGCCGTCATTCTTATCCTCTGAGGTGCGGATGTGAACCGTTATCTAAATATTTGTTGATGCTCGCGCGTGTCAAGCGACTTATGTGAGAGTAAAGAACACATCATTCGGTGCCCGACGGCATTGTTCGCAATGATGGTCCGTCCCCGGCGACGCGGCTCTCTATCTTCCAGATGAGATATGGCGGTATATGTCTAATGGTGCCGTCCACATTCCTTCGAGGCGTTGTGGTGACAGCGGCATCCGGACGGTATCGGATCACATACTCTACAAGACTCTTGGACTTATTCTTACCTGCTTTCGCCTCCACCGGGATCGCCTTTCCGTCTATCTGCGTCACAAAATCCACTTCCGCGGTGGCGTCCGACCTCCAATAGTACGGTACGTTCCCGGTAGACGATATAAGCTCGCTGAGAACATAGTTCTCCATGATAGCGCCTTTGAACTCATCGTATTCCTTGTCCGCGCTGAATATGAAATCCGAGGGCACCCCGGACATCCTTCTGAGTGTCCCTATGTCCGCCATGTATACTTTGAAGCTTGTGTTGTCGACGAACATGGACAACGGCATCTTCGGTTCACTCAGTTTTTTCACCTTGTACACCAGTCCGGCATCCACGAGCCATTCCAGGGCGTCCTCTAGGTCTTTGGACCTCGCACCTGCTTTGACGTGCCCGAAAACGAATTTCTTGTTCTCTCTTGCCAATTGCACCGGTATCGAACTCCATATGAGTGTCAGTTTTGTCAGGGATTCGAAGGCATGCTTCGCAAAGTCGTCCGCATAGTCTTTGATGATCGTGTCGAGTATCACATCGATTTTTCTGATATCCTTTTTTGTGATCCATGACGCGACCGCGGCCGGCATGCCACCTATCAAAAAGTACTGATTCAGATATGTTGTCAATTTATCGGCGACCGGCGCAGGGATCGCTGCAGCTGGGTAGTTGGCATCAATATACTCGACCACGAGGTCCTCTGAGTTCGCTAGCAGGAACTCTTTGAACGTCAGAGGGTACATCTTCAGTCTGTCGACCTTGCCTACGGGGAATGAGTACGGCTTAGAGAGCATTACGCCTAACAGGGAGCCTGCACACGCCACATGGTATTCAGGTGCGTCCTCGCAGAAGAATTTCAAGGACGTGAGGGCACGGTTACAGAATTGTATCTCGTCCAATATCAGCAATGTTCTCCCCGGTTCTATCTTTTTACCGCGCATGAGGCCAAGGCCCTCGACGAGCCTCTTCGGATCAAGGTCGGTCCGGAACAGATCGTGAAGGATCGGATTCCTTTCAAATGTGAAGTAGGCGACATCATCATAGTTCTTCTTTCCGAACTCCTTGAGTATGTATGTCTTCCCGCATTGTCTGACGCCTTGCAGCAGCAACGGCTTACGATCGTCACTGTTCTTCCATTTGAGAAGGTCCTTGCAAATTGTCCTTTTCATGAGCATATATCGACATATTCTTTATTTATCTCTTTTATTAATTTGCATTTTCCTAAGGAATAAATTGAGGTTTCACTGCATTTTCCTAAGGTAAGTATCGAACGAAAGGTTACCGTTGAGGCTTCGCCGGAGGCTAAGCGGACATCAACTTTTTCTACATATTCCGTAATCACCCGAAATATGCCGATAGCCGACATCAACGGGCAGAGGATCAACTACGAGGTCGTCGGTAGCGGTACGCCGGTGATCCTCATCACCGGGTTCGGCGGCGATATAACGTTCTGGAATAACCTTGTCCCGCTTTTGTCAAGTAATTACAGACTTATCATGATCGACAACCGCGGTGCCGGCAGGACGGAATACAACGGAAGGTTTACCACCGACGATATGACCGATGACGTCGTCTCACTGATGGACCACCTGTCCGTCTACAAGGCGCACGTGGTCGGATGGTCCATGGGGGGATGCATGGCGCAGGAACTGTCGCTGGCACATCCTCAACGCGTCATATCATTGACGCTGATATCCGCATATATGAGACGCCCCGCACGTTCGAGTCATATGATGAATACCATGATACGCGCCGTGAGAGAGGGTGCGGACATCGACGTCCTTTCGATGGCACTCCAGGGGATGTGTCTTCCGGAATCGGCCTTCCAGAGAAGGGAGGAGAAAGGAACTGTCCGCGGTAAGAGGCCGTTCACATCGACGATAGATGGTATCGAGGATCAGATGCGGTCCGTGGATGCCTATGACAGCAGGAAGCGCATATCCGCTATAGCCGTCCCAACGCTGTGCATCCACGGCCTCAGTGACATAATGGTGCCGCCGGAGATCGGCGATGAGATCACGTCGCTGATCAGGGGATGCAAACCGTACAGGATACCGGGCGCGGGACATGTGATCGATCCCGCCTCATACCACAAGAGAATGGTCGAACATTTCAAAGAGAACGAATAACGTCTACGATCTCCTTCGGCGCGCCTCTTTTATTGCGGAGGCCACCGAATCCTTTATCTTCGGGGTACACGGCCAATCGTCCTCCATGTACGAGAGATCCGCATCCGTCCCCATGACCAACGCGAGATACACGCGACTCATGAACTTGGAGACCAGATACGGGAAATCCCTGCATATCTCCGGCCTTTCCTGCCATATCGTGCATCTCTTATCGTCACCAAGGAATTTGCATGCCCCCGATTTTTTGAAAAGCCATATGCCGTCCCTTTGGTAGAGGTGTTCCGTTATGAAATCATCCTTGCTCATGTCCAAAGTACCGGATATCCTTTCGATGTCGCTGTCCATTAAAGTAATGTTTGCCTGATGACAGCATTTACCGCACAGCTCGCACGGGAATGAATCGTGCATCTTCTTGCATATGTCGTATGCGATGTCGAGGTCCGCCAGCATGGCAGGCGGTATCTCGTCCAGACCTTCGAGTATGTATTTGTCCCGGTATATCGCCATGCTATCACGACATGATCATCGTCATGCCTATCACAAATCCTATCACTGATACGCCGGTCGCTGTCATCGTGATGATCATGGGCACGGTCTTGTTATCGGTCATCGAGAATCGTATCATACTGAGCGCATAGGTGCTCAGGAAGAGACCGAAACCGCCTGCGGCGACCGGTATATACCAACCTTGATCGATAACGAGGCTGAACACGACGGCGACCACACCGAGCAGCAGTGCCGTTACCGCCAAATACAGCGGAGGCACGGAGCTCTTCGGTTTGAATGGCTTACCGAGCTGATGATCGCATTTTTCGCAGAACATTATGTCCTCAGGGTTATCGTGATGACATTTCGCACATTTCATGGGTTCGCCAATACCGTCCTCGAATAAAAAGCTGACCTGCCCTTACGACGATCGGATCCGATGATACAGTGTTACGATGTACTTATTCCCTCATGCATTTCCCGGCATCGAAGGAATTCCTCATCATACGGTATTCAAGATCATACGATGACATCAGTTTCTCTATCTCGGTCAAAGATATTTTCATCACCTGCGGATCCCATAATCCATGGACTATCACATGGAGCATCACATATCCGCCGTTAAAATTCGTTCCGCACATCATGTCGTTCGTTCTGACGCCCGTCTTGAACGATGTGAGGTTAGCGGAACATATCTTGTCGTCGCATCCGGCGTTGTGCGCGCACGATTTCACGTGACCTATCATATCCGCCCCGTTGTCGAAGCACGCCTTTGTCACAGAGATCATCATCTTCTCCAGTAACGCACATATCTCATCGGACGGGATGTCGCGTTCGGTGTCCACCTTTATCGTCACGGAGAACTTTCCGAGTTCGTCCAAAGAGCGGTGCATGTCCAGTTCGACGTCCCTCATATCATCATGCTCCGTACTGTTCCTTGAATATTCCCTCTTCCATCGCCTCATCGTATCTTTCTGATATTTGAGTGGTTATCAGGTCGGCCATTTCCTTCACTCCTTTTCCGGTGACGGCGGAACCGTGCATCACCGACGCGGACGGATGTATCTCCAGTATCGTGTTCTCACAGCCCCTCACTTCCTCAAGGGAGCATATGTCCGTCTTGTTCATCATCACCGCGTCCGCTTCGCGTATCTGCGTTGATATGAGTCTTGCGACGACGGCCATATGTTCTTCGATGGCCGAACAGTCGACGAACGTCACGATGGGAGCGTGTATGATCTCAAGCCCGCTGTTCTTGGACGCATCGGCGACCGCCTGCTTGAGTCCCCATGGTATCGCCACTCCCGACGGTTCCACCAGAACTATGTCGGGCTTGTGGCTCATGTGTATGTTCATTATGGTCGTCGTGAATGTGCCCTGTACCTCACAGCATATGCACCCTCCCGCCACCTCCTTGACAGCCAGACCGTGGGAGCTCATTACCTTCTCGTCCACGTTGATGTAGCCCACATCATTCACTATCACTGCGACCTTGTATCCTCTTCCGGTAAGTTCCGATGCCAATTTGATCAGGAACGTGGTCTTCCCCGAGCCTAGGAAACCGGTGACCTGAGCTATCCTCATAAGGAGGTGAAGACCATTATGGGATAAAATAATGCGGTCCCGTCAGCCGTTCTTTTCATAGACCGCCTCTATCTGAGATCGCCTTTCCCCGAACTTCGTCACGGAGTCGATGCGTTTCAGATATGTTTCGCTGAAACTTGCAAAAAGGCATCCGAGCTCCTCTTCGGTGAAGTAATGATATCTTATGCCGTTGCCTCTGACCACGGTACCGTCGCCGATCCTTGTTCCGTTATCAGAACGCATATCATCCCTGTGGAACACTCGCACGAGGACCTTTCCTCCCGGCGTGAGTATCCGTTCTGCTTCTTTGACGGCTCTCTCGGTCTCGTCGGCATCCAGATGTTCAAGGACGTGTATCATCACCACTCCGTCCATCGTGGCATCGTTCAACGGTATGTCAGTGGCGGATGCGGTCATCACGCTCATCCTGTTTCCGGCGATCTTCTCGCATATTCGAACGGCAGCATCCGATATGTCGATGCCGATGACGTTGTGACCTGCGTCGATCAACGCCAGCGATGTCTTTCCGTTGCCGCAACCGATGTCCAGGACAGTTCCTCCGTTACTGAACGGAAAGTTCGTATCTGACGTAACACCTCTCCACGGCCTTGGCTGCGAGTGGTAAAGTTCATTCCATGCGTCCTTTTGATCGGGAACGGTCATCGGAAGTGTCAACACAAAGCGAATAGAAAGAATTATGCGCTCCGCGGAACCGTCCGCATCATACTGATGTCAAGGACATGCCGGTGACGAAAGGATCCTGGCCGATCCGCGGCCGGCGATCACGCGGACGTCGAATCGGTCATCGTCATGTTCCAGCGATCGTACCTGTTCCGGCGTCAGATGTGAGTACCGTACATCGGCGACGTACTTTTGCGCTATCTGTTTCGCTTCCTCCATCTCACCGGCCGTCGGCCTCCTGTACGGTTGTCCGGGGACCGGTATGTATCCCATGATGTGAAATTTCACGCCGCTGAACGATGAAAGGAACTCCGCCACCGCCTCGACCTGGTCCACGTCCACCAATTCCGGTATGTAGATCAGGTTAGCTGACAACTCCATACCGCCGTTCGCGGCCTTTTCGAAATTGTTGTATATGATCTCTTTCTCAACACCGGTGATGAATCTGTGGATGTCCTCATCCCATGCCTTCAGACCGACGTTCGCCGCATCCAGATCCGCAAGGTCCAGATCACTTCCGTTTGTATGACCGAGTACAGTTTTTGCGTCAAGCTCATTCTTGACGAAATCCAGAAGTTCGGGCAGCTCCTTCGCGACGGTCGGTTCGCCACCCATGAAATTCACTTGTTTTGGCGATACGGAGGATAATGCATCCTTTATCTCATCTGCGGAGAGGAAACGTTCCGGCCTCGGATATGCGAGCCCTGGTACCGCAGCCGCACCGCTGGCGAGCTTGTACGAACAGATCGGACATCTGAACGTGCATCCGTAGTTGTGGACCGTCGCAAAATCATGCCTCTCGTTGTATGTAACCTTATAGAAAGCCATTCCGCAGCCTCTTCGAGAGGACAAATATAATATTGATATTTATAGTATTACTTTTTTTGAATTAGTGTTACTGAGGTAATACGAAAGTGTTACTCTTACCTTTTCTCATTCGGAAGCTCGTAAGAGCGTTCATACCATAATAAAAAATTAGGACGGGGGCGTGAGCCCCCCGAGTTTACGATGATAGCACAAGGTTCAGGTATATCGTGTTCGCATATCCGAGACAGCCCGGTCTGAACACAGTAATCACAAGATTCTCGTTCTCCTCGATCCCCCATATGAATACCATCTTCCCGTCGGTTATCTCGGCGGCGGTCACGATGTACTTTGTCATGGTCGTCCTTCCGTCAAGCATACCGGCGATCCTCACATCGTCGCCTTCCTCAACGCCGTCGAGGGAGAATACCAGATAGTGATGATCGAAGGTGCCCCACAACGGTGTGCCCTGTTCGCTCAGCGTTCCGGTGACCATGCTCGTGATGGTGTTGAACGACACCGCATTACCGAGGTCGTCGTTGGAGATTCCCGACCAATCCTCCGCCGTATCGCCGTCCACGGTGAACGAGACGTTCATTCCGAGAGCGGCGCTCTCGACGAGAGGCACATATCCATTGATGATGCCCTTCTCGCTCAGTGCGATCATGAACCGCTGATCGTAGAACTGGAAGAACTCCGCATCTGTGACGTTCCTGTATGTACTTCTGTCAGCAGAGTTCTTCCTTATGACGTCGTACGAGTACTTCAGCGCGTTCAGGTCGTTCACCTTGAAGTCCAGTCCCCATGTGGAGTATTCGAACGATCTCTTCTGGATCTCCTTGGTCCAACCGAGTCCGAATATACCGGTGTCGGCCATCAGTTTGCACGCGTCGTCGTTGATCGTGTACGACGAGATATCGTTAATGTCGATCTCATCGACACCGTAGATGAACGCACATGCTCTTTGCAGTGCTTCCATCATCCGCATCACGGCGTCGCCTTTGTTATTGATCGCATTCTCCGTTGCCAGTATGAACACCGGCACCGACTGGAAGTTCTGATCCGTACCTCCATCTTCCTCCGATATTATCACCTTCGGCGCGCCGCCGGAAAAGTTCCCGGCGAGGTATTCCGCCTGCAGGTTGTAGCTTCCGCCTATTATCGCGTCTATGTCCTGTGTCACGCTGCCCACGCCTATCAGACGGGGGACCTGTGCGTTGAACGGAACGTGCATTATGTTCACCCTGTCCGATTTTCGCTGGCTCACGTCCGTTATCTCTTCGTATGTGCATGCGTTCAGGTTCATGTACTTGATTATCGCCGAATAGTATCCGGTTGTCACGTCCAGACCTATCACCTTTCCGATGAGTGTCTCCGGATCCTCCAGATCGGCCGTCGTATTGGTGCTGCTCGGATCATCATCATAATTCCAGGCGGCCATCCTCAGGAACGATTCGCCGTTCTGATATGTCCCGATGAGATTGTACTTCCCTCGGCCTTCGTTCAGCACCTTTATCAACGGATCTGTACCGGCACTGGCGATGTCCGCCCTTCCGGCAAGTATCGCCTCGGTGGCCTTACCGCCACCGCTCACCGATATTATATCTATCTTGACGCCTGCGTCCCTGAAGTATCCCAATTCATCAGCTATCCACCATGGTTCATAACAATCCTTGGTGCCGACAGCCACCGTCAGGTCCGCCGCGGTATCCTTCAGGAGAATGAACGCACCGGCGCCCGCGATCACGAGAGAGATCGACATTATCACTGCTATCATCTTTGCCGATGTCATTCGCATCACTCTATCGTTATAACTTTCTTCCCGGCCGATGCGCATGCGCACGGTTCCAGTTTACTGATTATCTCGTCCCTCAGATCGGAGATGTACTTGGATGACATATCCCTCGGACCTGTTCCGAGTCTCCATTCACCCAGTATCTGTCCGGGCGACGATGACAGCATTACTATCCTCGTTCCGAGGAGCAGCGCTTCGTTGATGTTGTGCGTCACGAATACGACCGTTTTACGGTCCTTCGTCCATATATCCCGTATCTCCTGGTCGAGATGTTTCCTTGTTTGTTCGTCCAACGCTGAAAACGGCTCGTCCATCAGTAGCACGTCCGGCCGCAGCGCCAGTGTGCGTGCGATAGCGACACGTTGCTTCATTCCTCCGGAGAGATGGTTGGGCCTCTGATCCTTATGTTCCGACAATCCGACGAGATCGATGTACTTGTCCACTATCTTCCCTCTCTCATCGGCGGACAGTTTACGGTCCAACGGAAAATCGATGTTCCCGCGGACGTCCATCCACGGCAGGAGGCTGTATTCCTGGAATACCACGCCCCTTTTGAACGACGGTGCGGTTATTTCCTCTCCTCGGTATGTCACGGAACCTTTGGTGGGCCTTTCGAATCCCGCCATGAGATTGAGTATCGTCGTCTTCCCGCATCCGGACGGACCGACGATACAGACGAACTCGTTCTCCTCTATCCTCAGGTCTATGTTCCTCAGTACGATCGTCGCTGTATCCCTTTTTCTGTTGAGATAGGATTTATAGACGCCGTTCATCTCTATGACGCTCATCGCTCCGCCTCCTCATCCGCGCCCATCCGGTTCCTTATGTGCCTCTCAAGATTTGCGAACAGCAGTTTATCGAGCATCAGACCTATCACGCATATGATTATGATGCATGTGAACGCCGACAGGTAGTCGAGATTGTCCGTGCTCATCTGTATCGCAAAACCTAATCCTCTGGCAACGCCGACCACCATCTCCGCGGCGATCAGCATCCTCCATGAGTTCGCCATACCTATCCTCAGTCCGCTGACGATGTCGGGGAGCGAGAAGGGAAGCCTTATCTCCAAAAGTGTGTCCAAACGCGATCTGTACGATGTTTCCGCGATGTGCTTGTATACCTTCGGCACACGTCTCAGGCCGGTGCTCACGCTTATCGCGACCGGTGAGATGACAGTTATCGCAATTATGAATATGGCGGCACCGTCACCGTATCCGAACAGAAGTATCGTCACAGGCAGCCATGCCAGCCCGGGGATTATCTGGAGTATGCTCACCGGGACCATACCGAACCTGTACATCCTCTCGCCGGTGCTCATCAATATGCCCGCCGTCAGTCCGATAGCAACGGCGACAGTGAAACCGACCATCCATCTGAGCAGGCTTCCGCTCAGATGCTCCCACATCGTGTATCTGAGGAACTTCGTGCCGCCTATGTATTCCCCAAGCTTCCCGAACGCCTCTACGGGAGTGGGGAACGTAAGTATGCTGGACCAGTATGCGTTATACGTGCTGGCAATGATCTGCCACACGACCACAACGAAGATCACTCCGAGCGCAAAATAGAGAAGACTGACAGAAAGCGACCGGGGGAGGTCGTTGCCCAAATATATCTTGTTACCATCGGTCTTATCGATGACATCGGCGACGTTCGTCCTCTTCTTCCTGAGCTGCATCCTTTGTCGTCCCCTCGGTGCGGATGATTCCCATTTGGCATGCCGTATGGTCAGTTACCGTTTATCAGCGATAACGATATTATCGAATATAAACTATTTGATAAAAAAGTTAAACAATAGATAATTAAATAAATTGAATATTTTCATTAAACGCCCAACCAATCAAACCGGTTTTAAGATCTGTCCAATGTGTGTTCGATGCTCCCATACTGTGTGGTTTAAGAAGGTTTTATTGTGCGATTAGGGAAAATTTACCACCTTTATGTGAGTTCTGCATCTTCCTTCATGTCCATAATCATGCCGGGCATCCGTTGAAGGACAACGGATGACGTCAGGAACACGGTCCGCCTCTTTATGATCAATAGAATTGCGTTACCACGGTCTCCTGCTTCGTATCCAGATCGTAGAAATGGAAATACACCCGTTCATCATCTTTCTTCTCTCTGGACTGTTTCTTGAAGACAAGCGGCTTATTGTTCACTATTGGCCACTCCGCTCCCTGTACCCATCGAGGCGGTTTGATGTCGTATCTGAAAAGTTCTTTTATCTTATCTTTGCACCATTTGATCCTCTTGGCCTCCGACAGATCGGCAGGTGCCTTGGATATTATCTGTTCCTCCAGAAAACTTTCGTCAAGTATGTCCAGCCAATCGGGCTGAATTTTCAAAAGGAAAATAGATTTTTCTGAATACTCTTGTGTGGGTATACACGGATAATTGTTTTTTTCAAGAAATTCCATGAAAAAACCATGTAAATCTGCAGCATCACTACATTTCTTTATATCAAGATTATCTATGTAGGGGATGTAATCATAACCCAGATCCCTTTTCAGAGGCTTATTTGGATATATGTCAAAATTCCCTTTTATCATCGGATTGTTATCATATTGATATTTGAAATCCTCGATCGACATTTTCCCTTCTACGAACTCCGTCATTATCTGAATGGCCTCTTTATCGTGTTTTGGTACGGATTCTTCTGACATACTGATCACATCCTGATTCTTTTGTTACCCACATCTAAAGGATAGATAATAGATTTTCCAGCGTCCATCTCACATTCTGTCTGAAACCGAACGTTTTATGGAATGACATGTGTTGCCCTCGTGTTAACATCACTACATTGTACAGATCATTTTTTCTTCCAATTACGTGATGCAGGTGCATAAATTCATTATCAATACCTTTTGGAGACTTTCCTAACTTCATCCTATTCAACTGGAAGATTTTGTACATGTCTGCATTTAACTCAGCTTCATACTTCCACAAACGTCTTTTGAATGTGCGAAATGAAGGGTTGCCTAATTTGGCTCGAGTAAGCGCATTCGGATGAAATTGGATCGAAGCTGCCTTCTCTGCGGCAGTCTTTGCCCCTGGGGTTGAGTTGGTGGCTGTTGTCTTTGTTTGCAGGGCCGCTCCGGACTTTGCTGACCGTGTGGTAGATGTCACCGCGGGTGCGCCTGCTCTTCCTCCCGCTCCCGCCACTGTTGGCGTGGGCATGATCCTGTCCATCTTCACTGCCGTTGAGAATATGTTACGCACCGTGGCCCCGAAGGACCTTACCGCTGATGCT